>DAOUSS010000122.1 GCA_030627085.1 Candidatus Stahliibacteriota bacterium
GCTGACAGGCAAGATAAGAGGTCATTCACCCCGTTAGATAGTAAACATCTAACAGGGTGAATCTGTGGTTAGGTTTTTGACAATACCTATCTCAACGAAGGGAGGAATTATGGCGAAATGTGCGATATGTGGGAAGACAAGGCTTGTTGGGGCAAATGTAAGTCATGCTCACAATGTAACGAAGAAATACCAAAAACCAAATCTGCGAAAAGTAAATGTAACAATAGACGGAAAAGCCAAAAAGATATGGATTTGTGCAAAATGTCTAAAGGCAGGAAAGGCAGATGAAATCAATAGAAAATAGAAAGGCACGGCATATCTACTTTATTCTTGAGACATATGAGGCAGGAATTGCATTGAAAGGGAGCGAGGTAAAGTCTTTAAGGGGCGGAAAAGCAGATCTTCGGGATTCATATTGTGTGATAGAGGATGGTGAAGTATTTGCTGTGGGTATGTATATAGCTCCCTATGAAGATGCAATGGATGCAATTCCTCCTCGAAGAAAGAGAAAATTACTGCTAAACAAAAGAGAAATTAAACGGTTGTATGGTAAGGTACAGGAGAAAGGATTCACGCTTATTCCTCTTTCTCTGTATTTCAATGAAAGCGGTATCGTAAAACTTAAAATTGCATTATGTAAAGGACGGGCAAAGTATGAAAAGCGTGAAAGGATAAAGGAACGCGACATGCAAAGAGAGGCGAGGCGGGCATTGGGAAAAATTGGACGCAGATTAACGCAGAAAAACGCAGATACACACAGATAAATAAAGAAAATAATTCTTTAATACAGAAAATCCATACAAATCTGCGCTAATTTGCGTCCTCAAAATGAAAATATGCTAAAGATACTCTTCTTTTTATGTCTGTATATAGCAAGTTATAAAGGTAATAATGTTCAGGTTACGGTAAAAGAGCTGAATGGTTCTCAATACATAAATTTAGAACCAATATCTCAACTTCTTGGCAGCAAGATAAATTATCTTGAAAAGAGCGGGAGGATATTCTGGCAAAAGGGAAACTTAACCATTATTTTAACAGACGGTTCGCCATGGGTGCTTTTAAATGGAAAACCATATAACTTTCCGTTACCTGCAAAAAAACAGGAGGATGAGGTATTTCTACATTCTTCCATGCTTATACCATTACTGAAAAGTGGCTTTAATTTGGTAGCGGAGCAAGGAGACAATGGTATAATAATATTTGACCAAAAAGTGGAGATTAAAAATGTTGTAATAGACGCAGGACATGGAGGCAGAGACCCGGGTGCAGTCGGACCTAAAAAGACCAAAGAGAAAGATATTGTGCTAAAAATCGCACGAATAGTTGCCAGTGAGTTAAAAAAGGCTGGAATTAACTGTATATTGACGAGAGATAAAGACGAATTTATATCTCTTGAGAAAAGGACTAAAATTGCAAATCAAAATGGTGCAAACCTTTTTGTCTCAATACATCTGAATGCCTGTAGGAGTAGAAAAACGCACGGCTGTGAAGTATATTTTTTATCTCGTGCAAGAACAGATTGGGAAAGGGCAGTAGAGGCAAGGGAAAATAGCGTAATAAAATTTGAAGAGAGAGAACTGGGAGCAGACCTCGAGTCTATATTGTGGGATCTTGCACAGACAGAGTATCTCTCAGAATCGAAAGAACTCGCAGGATATATCTTAAAATCTATAACAAAAAAGGAAAACATAAAGTCAATAGGTGTAAAACAGGCAAATTTCTTTGTTTTGAGGGGCACATATATGCCCGCGGTACTGATTGAGGCGGAGTTTCTTTCTAATCCTCAATGTGAAAAAAAATTAAGGAAGGAATGGTTCATAAGAAATATTGCGTTAGGAATAGTAGAAGGAATTAAGAAATTCAAGACAGGCTACGAAAAACAAATGAATTATGAATAAACCGATTGGCATATTTGATTCTGGAATAGGCGGATTAACCGTTGCCAGAGAGATCATAAAGACTCTCCCCTATGAAGACATCATCTATTTTGGTGATACTGCAAGGGTCCCATACGGCTCAAAATCGAAGGAAACGATAACAAGATTTTCAAAGGAGATCGTAGACTTTCTTCTGGGGAAAAAAGTAAAACTCATAGTAGTAGCATGCAATACAGCATCAAGCAATGCCCTGCCGGAGCTTGAAAGTAACTATAAGGACATACCGTTCGTGGGAGTCGTAAAACCAAGTGTCAAAAAGGCTCTTTCGCTGGCAAAGAGGGTTATTGGCGTGATTGGAACAAGGGCTACCATAGAATCCGGTATATACTCAACTGTACTGGGAGATAGATTTAAGATAGTACAAAAATCTTGTCCTCTTTTTGTTCCACTTGTAGAAGAAGGGTTTATAAATACTCCATTCACAAGGGAAATAACAGAGTTTTACTTAAATCCATTGCAGAAAGAAAATGTAGACGCACTTATTCTGGGATGTACACATTATCCTATGTTAAAGAATGTTATAGGAGATGTTCTGGGGGAAGAGGTAAATCTCGTGGATTCCGCTGTTGAGGTAGCAACATTTGTCGGTGAACTTCTCGATACAGAGGGTACAAAAAATAATAGAAGGACTCCCACTTATAGCTTTTATTTCAGTGATATTCCGCAAAATTTAAGTAAAATGGTGGATAGATTTCTGGGGAGAAAAGTAGAAATTGAGAAGGTATTTCTTGGTTAGAATGGATATCTTATTCAATATTCCTATATTGCTTTACCACAGTATAGCGCCGTTTGAACTGAGCGGTGTTTGGATATCAAAGACGAGGTTTGAAAAACAGATAAGATGGCTCTCTAAAAATCAATTTAGATGCATTAAACCACCTGACATTTTTGTTGATGATCATCTTCCGAAATCAGTAGTCATTACATTTGACGATGGATATAACAATTTTTATAAAAACGCTCTTCCAGTATTACTTAAATATGGTTTCACCACTACAATATTTGTGGTATCCTATTATGCAGGCAAAATGAACTCCTGGGACGCAGGCATAACCAAACATACACATATGGAATGGGATAAGCTCAGAGAATTATCCAGATTGGGATTTGAAATTGCCTCTCATACACATACACATCCTGACCTTACAAATCTTTCAAGGAAAGGAATACAAAGGGAATTAGAGTTCTCTAAAAAAACGATAGAAGACAAAATCGGTAAACCCGTAGAATTTCTCTCGTATCCGTTTGGTCGACATTCAAAACTTGTACGAGATTGTGCCAAAGAATCAGGATATAGTGCCTGCTTTTGCTCAAATCCATTTTCAAGGGATAGATGGGCAATAGGCAGAATGGGAATATATGTTATTGATACTATGAAAGAGTACAGGACCAAGCTTTCTCCACGGAGGAAGGAAGCTTTTTATCGGATTGAAGGGATTAAAAATAATGCAATAAACTTTGTCGCAAGAGGAACCCCATTATGGAATAGCATAATTAAACAGAAGAAACCACAGATGACACAAGATTATGGAAACACAAATACCACGAATGAGACAAATTATCACGAATAAAATTAATTCGTGTAATTCGTGTTAAAAATCTAAAACCATATATTTGCTTTTTGATATTTGATATTACTATGGGGGGGGTATTATGAAAGTTATAATCGGAGCAGATCATAGAGGAGTTGAGTTAAAGAAGAAAGTAATGACAATACTCGACGATAAAAAGATAGATTATGAGGATACAGGCGTCTCCACTACTAAGTCAGTAGATTATCCGGATATTGCAATTCCACTTGCAGAACGTGTAGCAAAAGGAGAATTTGAAAGAGGAATACTTATATGCAATACAGGTATTGGTATGTGTATTGCGGCAAACAAGGTGAAGGGGGCGTATGCGGCATTATGTCTCTCCTCTAAGATGGCGGAATACGCAAGGAAACACAACAACGCTAATATAATGGCTTTATCTGGTGAACACATAAACGATGATGATCTTGAAAGAATGCTCACACTGTTCATAGAAACTGAATTTGAAGGTAAGAGGCATCAAAAGAGGTTTGATAAGATTGCCGAGAAGGAAAATGAGTGGGTTTCGAAAGAAGATGTTTTAAAACTGCAGAAAGAGCTGAAGAAATGGGAGAAAGAAGCGCGTCACTGGCAATCCCGTGCTTGGAGGAGATAGAGAGAAAATTAGTTATTAGGTTAGTTGGTTATTAGGTAATTATGTAGGCACGATTTCAAATCGTGCAATATATAAAGGTAGGTACAAAGGCAATTTGTGCTGGTTTTTTAATCTGTATTAAAAGTACCTTCTAATTCAGGTGGTATTTCCACACGGATAACAGTGCTCATACCCTCAAGAAACGCTATCTTTTCCTCAGCTTGCTTTGCAAGGTCTGTTCCAGAATAGGTATCATATATCTTTTTATAAATCTCTATTGAGCTATTTACATCACCTATTGCCTCCTTTAATTCTGCCATTTTCAGATATGATTCCTGTGCAAAGTATGAATCAGGAAATCTTCTTATTATTTCCTCGTAGGATTTAACTGCCTTGTCTATTTCTCCCTGCTGTGCCCAGCAGACACCTATACCAAGAAGGGCTGCTGGAGCAAGAATAGGATCCTTTGAGGTTGATAAAAACTCATTAAAATATTTTATAGCATCGTCAGGCTTTCCCTGGAGCTGTGTAAGATGTGCTATAAAATAGATTGCCTTCTTCCCTGCTGGTGTTTTTGTATAGTTACTGCGTATGGTCTCAAATTCCATATATGCATTCTGAAAATCTCCTTTGAGATATATAAGTTCTGCTTGCATCAGTTTACTATCTGCTTCTTCACCCACATTCCTCCAGTAGCCCTGCAAGAGGGGAATCACAACAAGTACAACAATTATGCCTATAGCTATTCCTATGGTGATATTCTTGTGGTATTTTGCATATTCAAGAAGCTTTATCTCTGTATCCACAAATTTGTCATGTTTTAGGTCCTTTTTGGTTATCTTCTTATGCCTTGCCATAAATCCTCCCCTCAATTTAACCACAGAGAACACAGAGGGTGGAAATGCAAAAATTAAATATCAAAATGCAAAATGCCAGATTAAAAATCAAAAACTTAAGAGAGTCCCGTTTTGCAGTTGCGCTTTTATATGTAATTTTGATATTTACATTTTGATTTTTGATTTAACTTTGTGACCTCTGTGGTTTTGTATTATACCATATCCTTCTTAAAAAGTCAAGAAAAAAGACACCACGAATTACAC
>DAOUSS010000226.1 GCA_030627085.1 Candidatus Stahliibacteriota bacterium
GTTCTGGATTCAATTTGCGCAACTTAAAAGTTGCGACTACCATGTTGAAATTTGACTTTCTGCACAGCTTGGGGAGGTCGCTCCTACCAGCACCCCACTGCCCCATTACCCCATCACCGCATTTCTTTATACCACTTCTTCATCCTCAGGCTTCCAGGCTGGGTCCACTATACACAAAAATTTCAGGTCGAAATTTCCGGTATTTTGAATATATTGTATTGAATTCGGCGGGATATAAATGGCTTGATGTGGACGAACTTTTGCAGATTCATTATCAACATACATTATCCCTTCCCCTTCAAGTATGTAGTATACCTCTGAGGTTTTTAGCCTATGTGGTAGTGAATTCGTACCTGGTTTAAGGACTGCGTGTGCAAGGCTGTAGCGGAGGTTAAGGTTTTCTTTTTCGGGGTGTAAAAGTTCACGGAGGGCTGTATTATCGCCAGCCAATATCTCATCACAATTTTTCAGGTCCTTTATAAGCATACTAACCAACTAACAAACTAACTAACTAATCACTCTTTATATTCAATATCAAGTTCATCTGTTGAGACCCTGAGGATATCCTGAAAGTAGGATTCAAACTGTTTGGCAAGTGGTTTTGACTTTATTAATACATTTGCCTCGTTATTATAGGTAAGTGCATAGTATGTCCAGTTTGTTGAACCAACTATAACAGTATACGCATCTACTATGATACACTTACTATGGGTGGTTACATCTGGCGGGTCCCACCATACTGGAATACCACTCGCCTCAAGATATTTCTCAAGTTCTCTATTTTTCTCAGTATTACCCGGATTCCAGTCGGATGCATCAAGTATCACCTTTACCTCAACACCCCTCTCTTTTGCGGCAGCGAGTGCACGGTATATCCTTCTATTTATTCCCTCGGGATGGTCTACATAATAACCACCTGAATACATTATGATATGGATCGAGTTTTTTGCATTGCTTATTGCATTGAAGATTGCGGGGGCATAATCCCTATTGCATATCGCCTTAACACTTTCTGGAGGCACACCCGAGCAGGCTAAGATCAGAAACGAGAGAAGAAGCAAAACGACAAATATTTTCTTCATATAACCCCCGTAAGAAAGTATCAAAAATGAGCCACGCCTGCCTGCCGCAGGCAGGGATTTCACTGATTAGATATAGACTATAGAAGACAGTAAGCAGTAATCAGTTATCGGTTATCAAAGAATGAGGATAAAGTGACTAAGGACTAATGTCCTATGACTAATGTCATCTGTAATCTAAAATAATCAGCGCCATCGGGATTTGAACCCGAGTCTTCTGGCTGAGAACCAGATGTCCTAGGCCAGGCTAGACGATGGCGCCACTTTGCTCTGGGCAGAGAGGGAGTTGAACCCTCACGGATCGCTCCACCAGGTCCTAAACCTGGCGCGTCTGCCAGTTCCGCCACCTGCCCAGTATTTTATATTATAACATAAAAGCTAAAGAATGTCAAGGTGAAAGATTGAACCCGTTTAAGAAATAAACACCGCAGCAGCAATAACAGTCGTCCACATTTCCCTCTTATCTCCGACAGCGGTTTGAGTTATATTTACTGCACGGAAAATCTTCCCGGATATGCGCCATACTTCTCTCTTCTCATCCCAACTTGATTCCGGATTGAATGGTACTCCAAGCACAGTAGCAAGCATTTCTGCTGCAATATCTTCAGCATAGTCTCCTGCTTTCCTCTCTGTCTCACCAAATGATGTATGTTCAGACAGATATCCTATCTGTTCTTTGTCTCTTGGAATTGCAAGCCCTACCGATGCTGCAACCAGTCTATGAGGTTCCTTTGTAGAGGCTTCAGCCATAACACAGTATATAATCTCACCGGGGGATAACAGGTTTAATCCTTCTGACCTTGGTATAACCTTGCAACCTGGGGGAAATATACTAGAGACCTTCACTATATTGTACCCTGCTATCCCGGCTTTACGCAGGGCTTCCTCAAAGGATGCAAGTTTCTCTTTATGTCTCCCAACACCCTTGGTTAAAAATAACTTCTGTGGCACCATAAAAACTAAATCCCTCCAGGTTTTGTGAGTGGTATTCCAATTTTACACAATGGACAATGTTCTGGACTATAATTCTTCACCCTTTTCCTATATACGGAGTAAAGAGGAATTCCAAAATCAATCGGCTCTGTGGCTCTATCTATTATAACACCCACAGCGTAAGGATTGGCTTTGTGTCTCTTTATAGCTGATATAACATCTCTTACTGAACTGCCTGTTGTGAGGACATCATCCACCACAAGGATATTCTCGCCCGCATTTAACTTGAATCCCCTCAAAAAATCTCTCCCTCCCTCTACTTTCTCCGCTATTATACATCTCTTTCTTAAAATCTTGGCAATCTCAAAGGCAATGATACTTCCTCCCGTAGTAGGACCAGCAACTATATCTATAGGTTCTCCTTTAAATTGATTTGCTAATAACTCAAACAGGGGAACTGCACACTCGGGATACTCTATCAGTCGGAATTTCTCAAAATATATGCCTGAATGAAGCCCGGAGTGAAGAAGAAAATGTCCCTCCTTTATGACACCCACTTCTTTAAATATCTTCTCTATATCTTTCATATTTTATTCTTCCTACTCTGGTATCTTTACAATGAACCCATCTATTTTGTGCGCCTCCTTGAATCTAACCGCATCCTCTCTTGAGGTAAATCTTCCAATGAGAGCTTTGTAAAATGTGCCATCAAAAACTATATCCGTGGTAACTTCAGGATAAGCGGAAATTAGTCTTTCTGCATTTGCGGAATCCTTGAAGGCACCAACTTGAACTGCAAAGAACGAAGTGGTGGCAAAATTCTCTATCCTATCCCTCCACTTTTTTGCCTCTTGTGCACAGTCTCCATCCGGATAATCGGATATAATCTTTAAATATATAGAATCTGCCTTTGAATATTCTCCCGTAATATAGTAATACGATGCAAGTCTCACAA
>DAOUSS010000019.1 GCA_030627085.1 Candidatus Stahliibacteriota bacterium
GCAATTTCATTTTCATGATGGGGAAATATAAGGTCTTCCCCACCTGTATGGATATCAATCGTCTCTCCAAGATGTGTTAAAGACATAGCAGAGCATTCAATATGCCAGCCGGGTCTTCCTCTACCCCAGGGGCTCTCCCAGAAGGGTTCTCCCTCTTTCGCGCGTTTCCACAGGACAAAATCAAGAGGAGAGTGTTTTGTCTCGTCTATCTCTACCCTTGCACCCTTTTTGAGGTCATCTATGCACTTTCCCGATAGTTTACCATAATCTGGAAATCTGGATATATCAAAGTATACTCCTGTGTCGGTTGTATATGCATATCCCTTCTGGATAAGCCTCAATATAAGTTCTATAATCTCCTGAACATGCTGGGTAGCCTTTGGATAAAAGTCTGCCCTCTCTATCCCCATAATATCACTACACCTCATAAATTCTTCTGCATTTCCTTCTGCAATCTCTCTATAGTCCTTATTTATTGTTTTTGTCTTTTCAATTATCTTATCATCAATATCTGTAACGTTCTGGATATGTTTTACCCTGAAACCTCTATATGTAAGCCATCTCTTCAATATGTCAGAAACCACATATGCTCTCATATGTCCTATATGTGGTCTATCCTGCACGGTCATACCACATACATACATCTTTACCAGAGGGGCGGTCAGCGGAATAAACTCCTCTTTCTTTCTCGTAAGTGTATTATATATCTTCAAAGGCATAGTGAAAGAATTATAACATAAAATACAAGAAAAGTCAAGGTTTTTTCTCTTGACAAAATACAAAATCTGTGATATTATTAGCCATATCCTAACCAACTAACTGACTAAACTAACCAACTATTTTGCATTTTGATATTTGATTTTTGATTGGGGGGGTATTATGCTACGCTCGTTCAAGGAGATAGTTGAAGAGGCAAAGAAGATCAGGCCAAAAAAGATAACGATTGCCTGTGCAGATGATGAGGTTTCTATTGAGGCATGCAAAGATGTGAAGAAAGAGGGATTGGTAATTCCAATTCTTGTTGGTGACAGGAAAAAGATTATTGCAAAAGGTGGTGGGGAATTTGAAATTATAGATGCAGTTGGAGATGAAGCGATATTAAAGGCAGTGGAGATGGCAAGAATTGGAGAAGCGGATATGGTTATGAAAGGACATACATCAACACCAAAATTCTTAACGGGTGTCCTTGATAAAGAACGAGGACTGCGAACGGGAAGAACTCTCTCCCATATTGCCGTTATAGAATCGAAGTTCTACCATAAATTACTACTCCTTACAGACGGAGGTATAAATATCAAACCAGATATAAAAACAAAAACGGATATAATAGTAAACGCGCTGGGACTTGCCGGGAAACTCGGGATAGAGAAACCAAAAGTAGCTCTCGTGGCAGCAGTAGAAACTATAAACGAAGACCTGTCTGAAACGATTGATGCTGCAATACTCGCAAAAGCCGGTGAGAGAAACCAACTTGGAAACTGCGAAATTGACGGACCTCTTGGAATGGACCTTGCAATATCACCAGAATCGGTAAGAATAAAAGGAATAAAGAGCAGAGTTGCGGGAGATGCAGATATTATTGTAATGCCTGATATATCCTGTGGCAACATCTCAGCGAAGGCATTGTTGTATCTGGGTGGCGCTAAGATAGCAGGATTTATAGCGGGCGCCCTCAAACCCTGCGTAATGCTTTCTCGTTCAGACAGTAAAGAGACAAAATTAAACTCAATAGCATTGGGAGTGATAGCATGTAAAATGTGAAAGGTGGAATGTGGAATGTTAAATGTTAAATGTTGAATGTGAAATGTTAAACGTGAATCCAATTGTCAATTGTCATTAGTCAACGGTCATTAGTCTTATGTCTTCTGTTTGCTAAATGAGGAATGAAAAAGTGGCTCTCTATCGGTATAGCTATATTACTTGCGGTTCTTGTATATCTTGCCCCTTTTGAAGGACTTACCGAACCTGCAAGGAGAACATTTGCAATACTTATAATTGCTGCTGTTCTCTGGATTTCTGAGGCAATACCTCTCTATGTTACTTCCTTCGTTATAGCCTTCCTTGAGGTTGTCCTGCTCAAAAATGTTCTGAATGTGAGTTACAAGGTTTATCTATATCCCTTCTTTGATCCCATTATAGCACTCTTTCTGGGAGGATTTGTGCTTTCCCGTGCATTAAATAAATACGGCATTGACGAGAGGATAACGAGAGCAATTTTACTAAGAACAGGTAATAGTCCAAAAAGAATCCTGTTCGGTATGATGCTGGTCTCTGCATTTCTCTCTATGTGGATGTCAAACACTGCAACGGCTGCACTTATGATGACCATTGCAATAACTATAATAAATGCTCTGCCAGAAAAAGATCCATTTAAAATCGGTCTTGTCCTTGGCATTCCTTTCGCCTGTAATATCGGAGGAATGGCAACCCCGATAGGCACACCGCCCAACGCCATTGCAATAAGCAGTCTGGCAAGTCTCGGCATAAGTATATCGTTTATAAAATGGATGCTAATTGCTCTTCCTATTGTGATTGTAATTCTCCTTTTAACCTGGTGGCTACTCTCCTCCATGTATAAAAGCAAGGTAAAGAATATTACACTCAGCATGGAAAAACTACCCCCAATGGAAATAAAGGATAAATGGGTGGTTGCTGTTTTTATTATAACCGTTATCCTGTGGTTAACTGGCCAGATACACGGCATTCCTACCGGCGTAGTGGCACTTATACCACCTATAGTATTGATCGGTGGTGGATTTATAGATAGAGATGACTTCAGGTCACTCGGTTGGGATATCCTTATACTCATGGGTGGTGGATTATCCCTTGGAGTTGCTATGCAACAGAGTGGACTTGCAGAATGGATGGTGGAAAGATTAAACGTTGGAGGACTTGCATCCCCCATACTTCTGATGTTGATATTCTCATCTATTACAGTCGTTATGACCACATTTATCTCAAATACATCAACTGCTGCTCTCGTCTTGCCGATCGCAATAACCATAGGGGCTGCACCTTCTGCACTGGCACTCATAACAGCCTTTTCTGCCTCTGTTGCAATGATTTTACCCATCAGCACTCCTCCAAATGCGATTGCCTATGGCTCAGGACTTGTTTCTGTAAAAGATATGGCAAAGACAGGGTTTGTAGTGACATTTATATCCATATTTATTGTCACAGGTATGTCGATCCTGTTGACAAGGTTATTGGGATATTTATAATTAACAGATGATTACAGATTTCAGTTTATAGATTGTAGATTACAAGTTATAGGTTACAGATTGTAGTATTGTCGCGACTAGAAAGTCGCTCCCACAATTACTCAATGACTTAATTACTTAATAACCCAATTACCATTTACCAGGGGGATAAATGGAAACAGTTAAATACGAAACCTGTCCGAGATGTAATTCCATTGATGTAAGAAACAATGTATACATAAAAAAGGGCGAATCCATAAGAATATATGTAGAGTGTGCAAAATGTGGCGGTTTTGTAGCAAGGTACGCCCTGACTAAATACACATCCGATAAACCCTATGAGTCTCTTCTTCAAAACTTGCGAATGGAGAGATTCCCGGGCTCAAGAACTGTTGCAAAAACGATAGAGGAGTTCTCTACGCATGTAAGTGAAGCATTTGAACATGTTAAGAAGTTGCGAGACACTGTAAAGGAGAAACGAAAGGTGGAGGAGATTATAGTTGAGATAGAAAAAACTTGACATTCTGAACAATTTGTGATATAATGTTTTTAACACCTATTTCGACAAAAACTTCTAAGAAACTACCACCAAGGCACAAAGACACGTGGTTAAGTTTTTGAGATTGCTTATTTTTTTGATGTATCACGAAGCTTGTAGGCACGGTTTCAAACCGTGCAAATCTACCTATCGGCAGATAGGTAATAGCACAAATTAAATTTGTGCCTACAACCCCACAGCGAAATCTGCGTTAAAAAATAATAAAGCATTGAAGAGATGAGATTAAATGTCTTTGTAGTTTAAAAGATGGGATAAAAAGATTGGTCTTACCTGTCTGCCGACAGGCAAGATAAGAGGTCACAGAGGGAAGGAATAAAAATCTTTTATAATTTCTTAATACTAAACATCCTCTGTGTTCTCTGTGGTTAAGTTTTTCACACTACCCACTTTTTAACAGGGAGGTTTATATGGCAAAAAGACTGGCGCTTATAGTGATACTTCCCCTTGTACTTGTAAGCTGTGCAAGAAGGGAAGTCAAAGTGGAAGAAGAGGTGGTAATAACACCTGAAGAGGAAGTCATTGCAAAGGATACGATACCACCGGAAGTTGTCAAAATACCTCTTGAACTCTCCAGAGTTCACTTTGACTTTGATAAGTACGATATAAGACCGGATGACGCAAAGATTCTTGAAAAAAATGCAGAAGTCCTGAAGGTATATCCTAAGGTAAGGATAAAAATAGAGGGACATTGTGATGAAAGAGGAACAAATGAGTATAACCTTGCACTTGGAGAGAAGAGGGCTATTACTGCAAGAGACTATCTTGCAAGGCTTGGCATTGAAGAGGAAAAGATATCTACTATAAGCTATGGAGAGGAAAGACCACTTGTCCCCGCACACAACGAATCGGCCTGGGCAAAGAATAGAAGAGCGGAGTTTGTAGTGCTCAAGTAAGTTAACAACGAAGTCACATATCAGCCATCAGTGTCCGATAAAAAAGCAAGGAGAAATGGGGAATTTCTCCTTAGTATTTAATGCATTATGCAATTTAAGACCATCGGTATACTTATAACCCTGGTGCTTTTTGGTTGTGCTGTGAGGAATGAAGCAGTGCGTGTCAGGGAACAATTAAATTATATTGAAGAAAGCAACAGGAGAATAGAGGGTAGAATTACTCAACTTGACAGTCTCTCAAGGGAGGAGATAGAACTCATTATAAGGTTCCGAGCACAACAAGGTGAAGTCCTATCCCGAATTGGGGAAAATATAGAATCTACGAGAAATGCCGTCAATGAATTATCCGGTATATCTATCACACAAAAGGCCGATACATCTATTTCTTCCGACGTATATTCAATTGCCTATTCTGATTATTTACAAGGCAACTATGACCTTGCTATATCAGGCTTCCTTACGTATATAAACTCCATTCCACGCCTTGACGAGGCAAGATACCTTCTGGGAGAGTGTTATTTCGAAAAAGAGAATTATATATACGCTATTAAGTCCTTTGATATGGTAGTGCAGAACCATCCACGGAGCAAAAGAGCTCCAACGAGCCTCTATAAGATTGGAAAAATATACGAAACTATGAGAGATACGGTCTCTGCAAATCAGTACTTTGAGAGATTATCAAGTGATTATCCCGACTCGCCTGAGGCAGCACTCTTAAGGGACACCAGGCAGTGAATATCTAATTCCTAATGTCGAATACCTAATCAGTCTTTAGTCTGTGGTCTTCGGTCTTTTGCCTTCGGATATTAGTCATTCTGGAAGGTTTAACAGTAACCAGTAGTATGCTACATATACTGCTTAAAACTACACTTGGTTCTGCCTTTATTGCATCAGGCTGGGTAGGAAGAAGTGTCGTTATAATCCTTTTTGTCCTTTCTATCTGGTCATGGGCAGTATTTATATATAAATACAGACTGTTTAACCGAATTAACAAAGATACCAGAGATTTCCTCGACATCTTAAATGAGGATATGACCTTTGAGCGTGTAAGTAATATATCAAAGGAATTTGACGGTCCTATTACGAGAATATTACAAAAAGGATGGAAGATTACACAACAATCCTCTGAAAAAGAGACCCTTATAGCAAATATGAGATCCGCAATGAAAAGGAGTGAAGTAGAAGAGGTTACGAAACTTGAATCGCAGCTTCCGTTTCTCGCTACAATTGTTACTGTAAGTCCGTTTCTGGGACTATTCGGTACCGTATGGGGTATAATGAGGGCATTTATTGATATTAAAACATATGGCTCTGCCCACATAATGGTAATAGCGCCCGGGATAGCAGAATCCCTAATAACAACCGTAATAGGTCTGTGTGTTGCCATACCTGCTGTTGTGTTTTATAACTACCTGGCAAATAGGATAAGGAAATTTACAGATGAACTTGATAATTTCATCTCTGAGACTGAAGAGAGAATAAGAAGGGAATATCCTGCCACATTAGCAATCATCAATGATACATAAGCCCCAGAGCATATCGCAGATAAACATCACATCACTTGTTGATGTGAGTCTCACCATACTTGTGATATTCATACTCTCTGCTCCTCTTCTTCAATCGGGTATAGACATACAGTTACCCAGAACCGCAGTGGCTAACTACGAAGGAGACGAAGGAGTAACAATAAGTATAACAAAAGAAAAGAAGGTTTTTATAGAAGGCAAAGAAATCAAAAAGCCCCATAAAGAGCTTGTTCCTATTCTAACCTCATCCAGGAAAAAGGTATATATTAAAGGAGATAAGAATGTGCCATACGGATTTGTGATGGAAATAATAGGACTTGTAAAATCCGCAGGCATAGAGGATGTTGGCCTCATCTCAGAACCAACAAGAAGATAGCAATGACCTTGTTTTTCATAATATCGCTGTGTATTTCGCCTTCTGAAGTAAATATAGGAGATGTATTTAGAGTAAGTGTTGTATCAAAAGAGAATGATATTAAGGCAGTTTTTATTGAAGACACAATAAGGTTCGTAAAAAGAGACACGATTTTTGTTGGATTTGGTGTTGTCCCTTATAAGACCGAACCTGGTAATTACTGGATTAAACTGCTTTCCCAAAATGTTGTAGACTCCACATTGATAACCGTTCTGCCAACGGAATTTCCTGCGGAAACATTAATCGTGGCAGATACAATGGTAAAATATACTCCAAAAACTGCAAAAAGGATAAAAAATGAGCGGGAAAATACAGTGAATGTACTTTCAGAGGTTACCCCTTATATCCTGTTTGACGGAGAATTCACTCCTCCCCTTTCAGGTATTATGGTAACCTCTCCCTATGGAGTCAAGAGGATTATGAATGGTATAGAAAGAGGATTTCATATGGGCGTGGATTTAAAGGCAAAAAAGGGCGATGAGATAAAGGCCTGTAACGATGGCATAGTAGTTTTTGCCCAATATCATTATCTTCCCGGGAGGTGCGTTATAATAGACCATGGACTTAGGATATATACATATTATATCCACCTTGATAGTATTTTGGTCCGGGAAGGAGATACGCTGAAAAGGGGCGAAGTAATAGGTTATGTGGGTTCATCGGGCAGAGTCACTGCCCCCCATCTCCATCTTGGATTGTATATAAATTCGCATCCCGCGAACCCCCTCTCATTGATCGAATAGGGTCAGGCTTAAGTATTCAACTACTGGCTACTTAGGTTGTAGATTGTAGTATTGTTTACCATAAAGAGCACAAAGAACACCAAAATTGTAGATTTTAATGACCTAATAACCTAATGACCCAATTACATAATAACCTATTGACCCAATGACCTTATGATGCTAATAAGCAGCGTAAATCTGCGTCAAAAAAACAACGGTACTGTCAAAAATAATATGAAAGGATATGAAAGAAACCACAGAGGTCACAGAGAGAAAATTAATTCTCTGTGTTCTCCAAACAATGAATTATGTAATTTTACAGGGACTGAAAGAGAACTTAAGAGAATTAGATATTTTTATAAAAACGAATCTCTTCCAATGGATTCACTTCGTTCACCACAGGTCTCTTTAAATCCCTGTTTTAACTTATAAACCTCATATACAAAGGTTAAAAGATGGAATAAAGGAATTAGTTTTATAGAGAGGTCACAGAGGGGAGGGGTAAAAATCTCCTGCGATTCTTCATTACTCTATAATCCTCTGTGCTCTCTGTGGTTAGGTTTTTGACAATACAAATATTATACCAGGGAGGGATATATGAGGAGTGATGAAATTATCAGAGTAACCGATGCCTTTGGCGCAAGGAATTATTTACCTCTTCCTGTAGTGCTTGAGAGAGGCGAGGGAGTATGGGTATGGGATGTGGAAGGTAACAAATATATGGATATGTTGGCAAGTTACTCTGCACTCAACCAGGGACACAGACATAAATATATCATAGATGCGACCAAAAAACAACTTGATAGACTCACACTCACATCCAGGGCATTTTATAATGATAAACTGGGTGAGTTTCAGAAGAAGGTTTGTGAATTAACAAAGATGGAGAAAATGCTCCCGATGAACACAGGCGCTGAGGCTGTAGAGACTGCAATAAAGGCTGTTAGAAAATGGGGATACCTTAGAAAATTCAAAATTCAAAATGCAAAATGCAAAATGAATAATGCAGAGATTATTGTGTGTGAGAATAATTTTCACGGACGAACCACCACTATTGTAGGCTTTTCGTCAGAACCGCAGTACAGATTTGGTTTTGGACCATTTGCCCCGGGATTTAAGATGATACTATATAATAATCCCGACGCATTAAAAAATGCAATAACTGATAACACAGTGGGCTTTCTCGTAGAACCTATTCAGGGGGAGGGTGGTATCATCATTCCCGATCCTAGATATCTGAGAGAATGCAAAAAGATATGTGAGCAAAATAATGTCCTCTTTATAGCGGATGAGATACAGACAGGGCTTGGAAGAACAGGTCGTATGTTTGCCTGTGAATGGGAGGGTGTGAAACCTGATATGTATATACTTGGCAAGGCACTCGGAGGCGGAGTTTATCCCGTATCCTGTATAGCCTGTAACAGTGAAATTATGGATGTATTCACCCCTGGTGACCATGGATCAACATTTGGAGGCAACCCCCTTGCAGCTGTAGTGGGCATTGCATCCTTAGATGTTATAATCAATCTCAATCTTCCAAAAAGGGCTGAGGAGATGGGAAATTACTTTTTGGAAGAGTTGAAAAAGATAAAGAGTGATTACATAAAAGAGGTAAGAGGTAAAGGTCTCCTGATAGGTGTTGAGGTAAAAAAGGAGAAGGGAACTGCTCGTCCAATATGTGAGAGGCTGGCAAAGGAGGGCGTGCTTGCAAAGGAGACACACGAACAGGTTGTAAGATTTGCGCCTCCACTTACTATAGAAAAGGAAGAGATTGACTGGGCGCTTGAAAGGATTAAAAAGGTGTTTGAATTATGAATTTTGTATTCGCTCTGGGTATTTTACTGTTTGTAGGATATTGGGGCGGTAAATTTGTAAAAAGGATTAAACTTCCGGAGATCACAGGGTATATTATAGCAGGTATCATTATTGGACCTTCGTGTCTCCGTCTAATTCCACAGAATGTCTTAGAGGACACCCTTACTCCTATCGTAGATATAGCTCTGGGATTAATTGCATTTCTTATAGGGAGTAGTCTACACATAGGACGCATAAAGAAACTGCATCGGAGTGTCTCCTGGATAACTGTATTGCAAGGTATTTGCGCCTTTGTCTTTGTCGCTGTATCTGTACTTGCTTTTGCACCGTTTTTAGTCAATGCTGTAGGGATAGAAACAGAAAATCCGTTTGCTGAGGTTCTGCCAGTTGCCCTTGTGATAGGAGCAATTGCATCTGCAACAGCGCCCGGTGCAAGCGTTGCAGTTGTCGATGAATTGAAATCAAGGGGCCCTTTTACCAGCACATTGCTGGCAGTTGTTGCACTTGACGATGCCCTTGCAATTGTCCTCTTTGGACTGTGCAATACGGCTGTATCTACCGGGCATCAAATTTATTCTATATTTATGCCGTTCATTGAGATTATAGGGTCTGTTGCTATTGGAATATTTGCCGGGTATACTCTGAGATTCTGTTCCAAATTCCTCACCACCTCTGCAGAATTTTTAATCATTGTTCTTGGTATGGTCTGTATAGTATCGGGAGTAACCATCTTTCTCGGGATTTCGCCACTTCTCGCAAATATGGCAATGGGATTTATAATCGTGAACAGTACAATGAAAGAGCAAAGGTTTATAGTAGTACTACATAATTTTACTCCTCCTATATATGCAGCTTTCTTTGCTCTCTCTGGGGCGCATCTTCATTTTACAATACTGCTTAAAGTCGGACTTATAGGAGCAGTTGTCATATTAGCAAGAATCATCGGCAAGACTCTTGGTGTTTCAATTGGTGGATACATAGCAAATTCCTCTTATTCTATTAGGAAATATTTGGGACTGGCGTTGCTCCCGCAAGCAGGCGTGGCAATAGGTCTTTCGCTTATCGTGGGGCAAAACCCGCAACTTGCACCTTATGAAGATGCTTTGATAAGTATTGTCATTGCCTCTGTGGCTGTGAATGAGATTATAGGTCCTCCGCTCACAGCCCTTGCCCTGAAACGCAGTGGAGAAGCAAGAGTTAAGTTGAGAATTTAACGCAGATAATAGATTGCAGATTACAGATTTTAGATTGTAGATACCCAACGACGTAATGACACAAGGACACAAGGACACAAGGACACAAGGACTCTCCGACGCTATATTTGATTTTTGATATTTAATTTTACATTTTGATTTTTGCACTTTGATTTTTATACAGAAAGGGGGTATTATGTTCTTGAGTGAACTGATGGATAAACGACTCATAAACTGCGGAATTACCGCAAAAGACAAAAAGGGAGTTGTTGAAGAAATGGCTAATATGTTTGTAGAAGCAGGAGTTGTAACCAACAAAAGTGACTTCTGTGATTCTATACTGAAAAGGGAAGAGATAGAATCAACAGCAATTGGTGGTGGAATTGCTATACCACACGGCAGATCGGATGCTGTAAAGTATCTTAAGGTCGCATTTGGTAGATCGCAGAAGGGAGTTAACTTTGAGGCGATTGATAAAAAACCTGTAAACATTATCTTTATGATAGCTGCACCGTCAGATGCCAGAAAGGAATATCTACAGGCAGTTGCAAAGATAGCAAGGTTGCTAAAGTCCAGAATTATGAGAGAGGCACTTCTTCTATCGGAGACACCAAAGAATGTTATGAAAATTATAAAGGATTTTGATAACATGCTTGTAGAAGAGATACAGGTGGTAACCAAGGAAGGTAGGGTTATACATAAGGATTAGAAAGACTTAGAATGAGTAATAAAGTGGACAGTTAAGTTAATTCTAAGTTTCTACCATTGAGCAATAGTGTCTTAGTGGGGGGTATATGTATCTTTTACTGATAGTTCTAAATAGAGAAGAGTACTTAGACGATGTTCTTTCCTGTCTTCTGGAACTCGGAATAGAGGATGCGGCTACCGTCGATGCCGAGTCTATGAAGCGTTCACTTGCAGCACAGGTACCTATATTTGCAGGGCTAAGATTAGACCTTGGAAGGAGACCATTCTCCAAGATTATATTTGCGACATCAGACAGTAGAGACACCAGTAATGAGCTAATTAGACTCCTGAAAGAGGTAGATATAGACCTCGAAGCGCCAGGCGTATGCAGAATATATACACTTAAACTCGAATCGATATTTGGCACCCCGGAGACAATAGAAGAGATGTAATGCCCGCGTTAACTTGCTTTTCCCTATTTATTGGAGTGCCTGCCTGCGGTAGGCAGGCAATAGCTTGCTATTGCAAGAACATAGACTACCTTACTTGACAGACCACAAGATACTCCAATGCGTATTGCAATAGAATTTGAGGGTAATAGACTTTCATTTCCTCTTGAATATAACCAATCAATTCAGGGGTTCATTTATCATAATA
Source organism: Candidatus Stahliibacteriota bacterium (assembly GCA_030627085.1). Classification (GTDB taxonomy): domain Bacteria; phylum Hydrothermota; class UBA3073; order UBA3073; family UBA3073; genus UBA3073. The sequence goes on from DAOUSS010000019.1 coordinate 11,668, forward strand.
TAGACAAGACCCTTGCCTCATTTCTCCATGATAAAGGATTTATCACTAAAGGAAGAACCTTCAAACTTTTCACTTTTTCAAGACTTTTGGGAAAATACAGGATAAGTAAAGAAAGAATTGAGTTTGAGGAAAGGGTCAAGTTCTGGATAGCATCCCCTGTAGATAATTTAATTGAGTCATTTGCCTCAAACCTTGCAAGAAAACCCGAAGTATTTCTGGGTGACGAGAGGTTTTATGTAACATCCATAGAGGTAAAACAAAAGCTCTCTTGTGATAATGCAGAAATATTTATGCTCTCTCCTGTTACAGTATACAGCACACTTTTGAAACCTGAAGGAGGGAAGAAGACATATTATTATAACCCGAAGGAAGAGGATTTTGGAAGGCTTGTAAATGAGAATATGAAGAAAAAATATACCGCCTTCTACAGAAAGGAGGCAGATAATCTGGCTATGGATATCACACCTGTAAAAGTAAGGGCTTCCGATGAGAAGATAGTAAGTTACAAGGGTTTTATAATAAAAGGGTGGATGGGAAGGTATCGTATAAAGGGAAACGAAGAACTTATCTCTCTTGCTTATGACGCAGGACTTGGTGCAAAAAATTCTCAGGGATTTGGAATGTTTGAAATAAGTAGGGCAAGGCTTTAGCCTTGCAAGTAGCAACTTTCAAATATTTTTTACAATTTTTATTTGACATATTTAATAAAATACGGTATAATATAACAAAGGGCAAATTATTATTTTCAGGTTAAAATCTTTTGCCGATTACCTTTTGTTTGTGTAAACTGTATTAACCAGAAATAAATGAAGACAAAAATACCAGAAGACTTCGCTTCGTTGTTTCAGGAATACGACTACAATTTGCTGGATACTAAAAGGGACAAGAGTATCATTATAGGGAGACTACTCGAATCGGGAGATATGGAGGAGTTGCAATGGCTTTTCAAGACATACGCCATTAAAGATATAACAAAGTTTGTAAAATTAAAAGGTTATCGAGCCCTATCCTTGAGGACATTTAATTTCTGGTGTCTTATTCTTGATATAAAAGACTATAAAAAACCAGAATGGCTTAACGATAAAAAATTAATCTGGAGATTTTGATGGATGGAATTCATCTCAACTCATTACCTGAAATTTCAGCCAAAGTGATTTTAAAATTGGCAAAACTACCAATATGGAACGATTTTTATCTGGCAGGCGGTAGTGGACTTGCATTGCAAATAAATCATCGTATATCTGTGGACTTTGATCTCTTTTCTCATAATAACAGGCTTGGAGATATTGAGAGGGAAAAACTCCGAAAAATAATTGGTGAATCAGGGAATATTACAATTAGAACAGCAAAGGATTGGACACTTGAAGTAATACTTGATGGTGTGTTAATTTCATTTTTTTATTACGATTATCCGTTGGTTGAACCTCTAATAAGCTTTAATTCTATGAAAATTGCCTCGATTGCTGACATTGGATTGATGAAACTTGCGTCCATAGTTGGAAGAGGTAGCAAGAAAGACTTCATTGATATATATTTCATACTAAAGGAACATACCTCACTTGAGCAATTATTGGTCTTGTCAAAGGAGAAATTTAAGGGAGTTCCAAGTTTTGACATCCAGGCATTGCAGGCTCTCCCGTACTTTGAGGATGCCGAATTAGAGAGAATGCCAAAGATGATTAGAGAAGTAAACTGGAATGAGGTCAAAGACTTCATAAGAAAGCAGGTTAGAACATTAAGTAAAAAGTGGATAACGAAACAAGAAAACCTTAAAGAAAGTTAGTTAACTACATTAATGTATAAGGAGTGGGGCTTAAACCAAAAAAGTGCCGACTACTTTCTTGAAGCTGTGGTTCAAATTTAGGGACAAGATGCATTTTATGTTTACGATTCACGCCTTACATTTTACGGTTGTTGAAATGATTGAAGGAATAAAGGAGATGGGGAAAGATAGTTATAATAGTGAAATAGAAGAATTAGTACTTTTGTTATTGTATCTAACGGGTTGGGAGGAAAAAATTAGGGGTTTTGATAAGGGCAAGATGAAAGTTGTTGATGAAAAATTGGTACGTAGCTGGAAAGGTTACCCATTTGAAATTTTAGATATCCTGATCGAGAAAGGGTACATAACAGGCAGCCGACGTGCCAAATCAGTCTATCTCACAGAAGAGGGTATAAAAAAGGCAGAAGAATTGAAGAGAAAATACATAGGGAGGGAAAAGAACGATTGAGTAGAA
>DAOUSS010000245.1 GCA_030627085.1 Candidatus Stahliibacteriota bacterium
CATACAATCAAGAAAATTGGACGCAGATTTACCCCGTTAAATAGAACCGCTCCAGCACTAATAAGTCTGGTGTTTATCTTTAAGTTATTTAACGGGGTGAACACAGACGGACACAGATAGAGATAGTAATTAAGTTATAAAGTCATTAGGTAATTAAGAAACTTAACTGCTCCGTTATACTTTAGCCTCAATATGTCGGGATGCTCCAAGAGCTATTGTTTTAATAACTTAATGACCTAATAACTCAATAACTTAGCGTATCAGTGCGAATTCGCGTCATTTTACTATTAACAGGGGGGATACCGTGACAGCGTTTATACTGATAAAGGTTAAACCAAGTAGTGCCGAAAAGGTATTGAAAGAGGCAAAAAAGATTAAAGAGATAAAAGAGGTATATCTGGTGACAGGAATCTATGATATAATCGCAGTTGTCCAAGTAAAAGACCTGAAGAATCTCGGAAGTGTTGTTGCAGAAAACATTCATTGCATTGACGGCGTCTCGTCCACCATCACCTGCATAGTGGTCAGATAAGCTACATCATATCTCGAGGATCTACTTCGACCGATACACCCCTCGGAAGGCTCAGGTTATTAAAAAACTTTCTTGGGTCATTTACCTTTACAATTATATGGTACCTCCATTTGCCTTTCATCATTTCTATCGGACAGGGCGAAGCGCCCAAGAATTCATATTTGCCCTTGTTTAATTCCTCCGCTACCGTGTTAATTAATTCCCTCGCTTTTTTCTTTTTCGTTGAAGCTGACAATATCCTTACCAAATGCGAAAAAGGAGGGAGCTTAAATCTTTGCCTTTTTTTAAGTTCCTCGGAATAAAGCGAAACATAATCACCATTTTTTATGTGGGTGAATATGGAACTCCGAGGATTGTATGTCTGAAGAACGATCTCCCCATCATTTATCATCTCTTTTATCTTCATAATCTGAGAGAATACCCTTTCTGGTGTCCTAAAATCTGGAAACGAGAGCATCCTGTCACACGAGATTATCCCTACCAGTGTGACTGACTTGGGTTGTGGCACTTTGGTGACAAGTTGGGTTCCAAAGAGAATATCTCCCTCTTCCCTGAAATTCCTGTACGCCTTTTCATATTCCCGGGGTGTTTTGAGTATATCTTTATCCATTCGTATTATTCTTGCTCCCTTGAAGATCGACTTGATAGTTATTTCCAAGCGCTCAGTTCCTTTTCCGGGATATACAAATCTTATTCCTCCACAATCCTCACACATCGTAGGAGCAGGTCGCTCATACCCACAATAATGGCATTTGAGCTTATGCCCTTCTCTGTAATAGTCAAGCGTTACAGAGCATCTTGAACAGTATGGTATCCATCCACAATCCAAACACATACAAAACTGGGAGTAGCCCTTTTTCGGTAGAAACAGTATCACCTTCTCCTTTCTCTCAAGCCTTTCTCTTGTTCTCTTTATCAGATATCTGGATAGGGTATCGGACTTTTCCTTACGCATATCCACAAGAGTTATGGGAAAAGTTTTTTCTGTCTTCTCTGTATGTATCAACCCATACTTACCCTCTCTTGCATTATAGAATGATTCAAACGATGGTGTAGCACTCCCAAGTATACAGGGAATTTTATCAATTTTTGCCCTCATAACTGCCACATCCCTTACATTATGCCAAGGACTCTGTTCTGCCTTGTATGTATCCGAGTGCTCCTCATCCACTATTATAAGACCAAGATTTGGGAAGGGGGCAAAAACCGCACTCATTGATCCAATACACACCCTAAAATCGCTCCTGCGTATACTCTCCCATAGAATTGCCCTCTCTTTCTGCCTTAATTTGGAATGTAGCACTACCGCATCGTCCCCGAACCTCGTTTTAATCATCTCTACTGTATTTGATGTAATAGCTATCTCAGGCTGTAAAAAGATTGCTTCTCTTTCCTCTCCAAGTGTATATTCTAGAGATGCAAGATAGGTATCTGCTCTGTCTTTTTTAAACAAAAGAAATGTCTTGAAGTGGTGTGAGGAAATTGCATCCTGTAGTTCAGAATGTAACTTCTCTCCTGTAGGTTTGGATGATTCCCCGCTTGTTTGACTACAGGCCGGTACCCTGCCCTCATATATGAGGGGTTTACCATTTTTTATCCTCTCTCTCACCCAGGGCGGTAGCATAAGTTTGATACAACTAGCCTGAGTTACGCCATAATACTCTGCCATAATAGATGAGAGAGATAATAGCCCCTTGTTCAGGATAGCTTCTTCACAAAGGGCAGCTTTTATTGGCCTTACCTTTTTCACTCTCGTCGTGGACATTACCTTCACGACGATACCCATCCTCGTGCAATTCTTGAATGGCACAAGAACAGGACATCCTGGAGAGATCCATCCAAATTCATCTCTCAGAAGGTATACAAAGTTCCCCTGCGCGAGTGCTACTTCTACATACATATACTACTTTCTCCTTCCTAGCCGCGGCTCTTTGCCAGCAATAAGTCTCATTATATTCTGTCTGTGTTGCAGTATACTGAGGAGACCGGCAAACAGGGCAAAATAGGAGACTGGCGTATTACCATAAAATATAAACGAGGCAACTGGCAGTACTATACCACTTGTTATAGAGCCAACTGATACTATCCTCGTGATGATGACCCCGATAATCCATGAGACCAGAGCTATAAGGACTGCCCAAGGAGCAAGTGCAATAAAGATACCAAGTCCTGTTGCAACTCCCTTTCCCCCCTTAAATTTGAGCCATACACTGAAAAGATGTCCAAGCATTGCCGAAGCTCC
>DAOUSS010000083.1 GCA_030627085.1 Candidatus Stahliibacteriota bacterium
TATTGTATGTTCTTGTTAGATAAGCACATAAAGCACTTGAATTTTAGCAAGCTTTGATCATGGGCTCAAATGATACTACAGGTGTTTACCCCGTGAAATAGATATTTCACAGGGTGAATCTGTGGTTAATTATTTTCTTTGCCGCTGATTTTTAGTAATACCAGTAATGATACATAAAAGGGGTACTGAACAGAAATCTTAAAAAACTCAATATAAAAAATACCCAGAAAAGTGACATTCCAATAGCCACTATTCCGCATATAATGCCGGCAAGTGCTACACCTTCTCCTCCAAGTCCTCCTCCAGCTTTCCTTATCATACTCCTCGCCCTCACTCCAAATACAATAGCAAGAATTGCGAGAATAAACCCAAGGAAAGGTATAAAAAACGCAAGTATTCCGCATACCAATGAGGCAATTGCCAGTCCCGGGGTTTCCTTTGTCATGCTATGATTTTCCATAACTCCTTCCAATTAAAGACATAGAGACTCTTAAATACGGTGTCACGTCACGAGAACTCACGATCAAACGTATGATTAGATGGCTTAACAAAGCTTTTAACCAAGGAGCACTCTTGAGCCAGCTAGACCTTGCTGTATTACTCAACGTCTATGAGGCAGTAGTCAACGACTATGGTCAACGATTATCAAAGAACAACCGGTAGAATCCCACCCACAAGAAGTAATATCCAAGATCTATCAGGTGCCATAACTCATAAGAGAGAAATCGTCACGCTCTACCTACAAGGATATCTGACGCCAACGATAGCCAAGAAGATAAACCACTCAAAAGAGGCAGTAGATAGATATATCCGTGACTATGACACAGTAAAACTGTTAACTAAAGTCTCTACAGATCCAGAAGTAATAGGTAGAATGGCCAGATTGTCCAAGAAAGCCGTTCAACAATATCTCGTCTTATACCCAAGTCAGAAAAGCTGAAAAAAAACGAAAAAGAGCAAAAATTGGTATGTTTATAACATCCTCTTATATAGGCAGTTATAGTCTCCTATGGTCATATGACACTATCTGATAACCACAAGCTTCTTTATAGCCTTATAGTTGCCTGCCGTAAGCTTCACAAAATACACCCCTGATGCGACATTCTTGCCCTTGTTATCTCTTCCATCCCATATCTGCTTGTAATATCCTGCATCCCTTCTCCCATCTACAAGTGTTTTTATGAGTCTTCCGCATATATCATAAATCTTCAAGGATACATCTGACTTCTCAGGGATTGAGTATTGAATCACCGTCTTCCTTCTTATGGGATTCGGGTAGTTCTGGGACAGGCTGAATATCTTACAGTCCCCCGCGCTCTGTGCGCCTCCTCCTTCTGACTCCAGAAGGGTATATGCTGACGCTTTCCATGCTTCACCGAGAGCCTCACAGGCATTAACTAATTCCCGATCCTCGATATAGCTGTAGGCATCCTGTAGTTTTTTAAAAATCCTTTCGGTTTCCTTCTCTTCAACTCCTGCTTTTTGGGCTTCTGTAAAGACTGCAAGAGAAAGAAGTTTGTCAGCCTTGATTATATTTGCCTTGGTCCATCTTGTTAAATCATCTATCTTTTCTTGTGTATAGTTATCTTCCTTAATTAATAACCCTATCAGGTCATCTATTATGTCTTTTGTGGCATTCTTATGGAGGCGAAAGACATTCCCACCACTTGTAAAGTCTAAATGATTATCATCTAACCACCATTCCTTGTTGAGACTCTCAGTAAGATGGCAGACAGCTTTGTCAATTTTTTCTACCACATCCTGGCCAAGTTCTTCCCTTGATTTTAATCCTTCCAAATCATCTATGGCGTTCTCAATAATTGTCTTTGGAGGAATGACAGGAATATAATATCCTGTGGAAACAAAGATAAAATCTCTCACATATCCGATTCTCTCTTTAGGTATACCATAAGAGAGTTCTATTGTCTCACCAGGAATTAGCTCGGCATAATCGCTATCATACTCAAGAAGTTCATCCTTTATTGAACCACCATAAGTATAAGTAGCAGAAAGCAATGGAGACTCCTCTATAAAGAGGGGAATATCCTTCTTTTTTACTACTGTCACGCCATCTACCTCATGAATCCCATTTAAGAGAAGCCTTATCACCAGACTATCCTCTTTTGCCTCCAACATATCAGATAGAGAAACAAATATATCAGAAAAATCTTCGCGCAAGGGGAACGTGCCTGCATCAACCCATCTCCCTTCTCTGTAGGCCTCCATAGCTATGGAATACTCCTTTGGTCTCGCCTGGATTCTTACAGCCTTTTCCTTTGGACTCTCTACCTTACCAAAGTCCAGCGTCAGACAATCTCCTCCAACTGTTGATTTGTAAAGCAATCCATCACCACAGACACTAACCTCCCGTGTATAATCGGCTCCATCGGTACCGCGGGCTTTTATAGGTTCATTTTCTGTCTTGTAAGGGAAAATTATTCCCTCAGGAGTGACACCAATCTCCAAAGAATCGGGGTAATCTACTGATAGAAGTTTAAGTTTATCAAAATAGCTATTTTCGGTTTCAAATTCTCGTACCTGAACCAGGTACATACTATCTTCTGGCACAGGTATCTTGGAGACCTTATGGTAATCAGTTACCTGGGTGGTGTTTGACCCAGAACCAGAGAGTATAGAATTATCTTTGACAAATTCTGATCCATTCCATGTGTAAAGGAAGGGACAGGGATAGTATTCCGGGTCCACCCTTATTGTACCTGATGGGTCACTCTCATTCTGTAGTATATCAAAGGCTGTAACACAGTAATAGTAAGTACTCCACGCATAAACTGTGTCAAGGCAGGTCGGCGATGCTGTAGGGGAAACTGTTTTTACCTTTTGCCATCCACCTCCAGAGGTCTTTCTATACACACAATACCCATCAAGGTCAGGTTCTGTGTTTGCATTCCATGTCAGTGTTATCTTCGCCCAATTAGAACCTATATATGACCAGACCCCGGTAAGTCCTGTTGGAGCAAGAGGAGGCAGAACATCCGTCTGGTTAAAATTAACTTTATATGGCGAGTTATCTCCCTCTGTCCATGTCACTGAGAGTATACTTTCAGGATCATTCAATGCAGCCTGTGGATATTTGGAATCAATTGTTGTGTTACTGATATTCACTGCTTTGCCCCACCCTAACATTGCCTTCCTGCTTCTATATACCTCTCCTTCTTCCTCCCATACTATTATCACTCCATCAAGAACTTGAGGTGATGTGGATATGTAAGAAGGTGTATTACTTATGTTCACGGATTCCCCAAAATCTCCTTCAAGTGGTTTTTTGATAAGGTATATTTCTCCTTCCTCTTCCCATACAACATAAATATGGTTATCATAAAAATCTATAAATGGGTGGGAGGAGGATATATCAGGACTCTCTGAAACATTGACTGTTTCTGTCCAGCCCGTATCCATCTTTGTAATGTAATATACCTCCCCTGTCTCGCTCCAGGACGGTCTTGTCCAGGTTATATGTGGTGCACTATTCATATCTATGTCTATGGAAGCTATAGAGTTTCCCAATCCCTTGAAACCATCTATAGTTGCTATATCTAATTTCTTCGTTTCTTTTGCTCCTGAGGAAGGAGTATAGCATATATATGTGAGAGACCATCGAGTATTTGCTCCAGGGGGAGCAAGAACCCATTGGGTATTTGCTCCAGGAGAATCTTTTTCCTCCTCTTGGATTGTGGCCCAAAAAACTTCTGTCAATACTATATGCACAATATTGTTGCTATCTACGACCATAGCAGGTGATGAAAATCTCACTCCATAATCACTTTGGTCTTTCAGTAACACCACTGGAACTCCCCAAGTTCCATTGTTTTTTCTATAATAGAGTCTACTCACTTTATCCTCTTCCTCTATCCACGAGACATTTATCCCACCAGTATTATCCATTGCAATCGCAGGTAACTTTCCATTACCAATACCCTCCTGATACCAGGTATTCCCATTATCTGGGGAGTAATCAAAGAGAATCCTGTCAGTTACATCCTCAGAATGATATACCGCATAAATATTACCAGAATTGTCAATACATACCTTCCTCTGATTACTATGTGCAGTGGCAAGTTGTGTAGTTGAAAATAAGGGTCCTATCTCAAACCATCCGCTTTCATCTGTACCCTTATTACCTGCCTTATCATATGCCTCCACGATTATCTTGCAGTGTGAGCGTACAATACTGGGTATCTCCCAATCATAGTGTGTAGAATCGGGTGGAAGCACTGCAAGTGTATCCCACCAGGGATCTGGGTATGGGTCTGGTCCGGGTGGTGCTTTTACTCCCTCTGTATAGAATATTACTTTTACAGAATCAACACCCACATTATCTGTGGGCTCACCCCACTCAATCCTCTTCAGTCCCCCAATCTCCCATCGCTCACCACCTGTAGGATTAAGGAGGTCAATCTGGGGAGGTGTTCTATCGGCCACAGTGAATATTCCACTTATATATTGGCCTTCAAGGTTATCCGAGTCTTTAGCTCTTACTCTTACCCTGCAGGCAACAGATGGGGTATTTGGCACAGTCCATTGGTATGTGCCGTCATTTGCCTCATTGTCAGAGACAGGTATCCATATATTCCCTAAATCAGTCGAATATGCGATATTTATTATCAAAGCGTCATCCGCTGTCTGAATATCCGTAGCACTCCATAATATATCATAGACACTCTCACAAGCCCAATCATCACCACCCACAGGTGAGGTAAGTTGTATATCAGGGGTGTTGGTATAGATGAAGTTCTGGAGTGTATCATATGCGAGCTTATGGGTGTAATCATACCAAATTATTCCCCATTTTGCTGCTGTAGAATCATCATCAGGTCCCCAATCTCTATCTGCAAAAAAGAAGGCCTTACCAAGCCACTCCTTATCCAGCACCAGTTGAGCAAGCTGTTTATGATAACTTGCTTGGGTCTCCTCGGATACTCCAGTCCAACCCGTTGGTCTATCTCTCCAATATCTGGTTGACCAGCCTATTTCGGTTAACCAAATTGGTGCATCTCCAAGTCCATAAGCATTCAGGGTATCTCTCACAACCGTTTCCAGGTGATCAAAATCTGGGCCGCCACCCTGGTACAAATGCCAACTCACCACATCTGTCTCTTCTGCAGCACCATCGCGAAGAAGATAACTTAACCATTGAACACCTTCTCCCTCTATATAAACCATCACACAGGGTCTCCCATAAAAATCATATCCAGAGCAAGTGTCAACTGGAAGGGTATCACCATCAATTACCAAAGTATCGCCAAACCAGTAAGTAGTATCACTTGTCCAGGAATATACGAACTGAAGTTCCCATCTTGGTATATTATCAGTTAAGCACAGAGAAACGACCTTAGCTCCGTTGATTCCAGGGTCAGCATCGTGTATTGCCTTTCCCGAAACCCGAAAGTATCTTCTAACATCAATAGGGGTCTTGCCGGCACATCTTCCTCGCATGGAGTACGAATAGGGCTCATTTATAATCTCCCAGTATTTAGCAGGCTTCGTAAGACCAGGCATTTCAGGAATACCACCATAACCCTCGCCATCACCGTCATATCGCTCAACAACTGTATGCCAGTAGTCCCACCACTGGGTTGTATCGGTCATCCAGTCTGGCGGCCAGCCCACTCGAAGCCAGTTCATATCCCTCTTCTGCAAAAACACAGCCATCGAATCCTGACCACGCCAGTGCCAATCTTCAGGAGAAGTACCTGGATAGTCTATTTTCAACCCCGGTCCACAGTTAGGTCTAACTCAGGATAGACCACAACTTTGCATAGAATCAAGCCTCGGACAGTAATATGTTCTCCACAACGAATCAGGACAGGTCCGATAGTCGACATTCTTGTCATACCCCATCACAATACCCCAGGGAGAGTTCTCCGTAATTACAGAATATCCCTCATTTACCCCATAGAGAAATAAAGGGGTAAGAAGTGCAACTGCACTCCATATAGCCGTTTTCAAGTATCTTACCTGCATAACACCCCCTTTAGTTTAAGATTACTATCCTTTTGACTGCAGCAAATTTTCCATCCACCCTGAGACAGCAGAAGTAAACACCACTCCCTGTAGACTCGGTCCTCCAGTAATTCTTATATCTTCCCAGGGGTTTATTTTCACTTACTACCTCATTTACTTTTTGCCCTGCAATGTTATAGATGCTTACATTCACATTAGCTTCTTTCTCCAGGACATACTCAATCTGCAGTTCTCTTTGGTAGATAGCTACACTCGGATATATCCTAATTAATTCTCCATGAAGTCTGTTAGATTCAATCTCTATTCCTGCTTCTGGAAGTCCCGTAGCGTATCTCAAGTTTCCCCAGTTCATTGTATACTCTCTATTATAACTAATATGCGCATAGCCACTCTCATCTATTGCAAGTCCTGTATAAGTTGCCTGGATGGGAGATCCCCATGCAGAATCAATCTTCTCTGTATGCCATGCTCCGTTAGATTTCCATGCATACTTGAGCCATCTATTCCCCTCGTAACTTATATGAGGGTTATTGGAAGCATCAAAAGCAAGAAAGCTCATGCCACCCATAACTTCATTACTTACA
>DAOUSS010000273.1 GCA_030627085.1 Candidatus Stahliibacteriota bacterium
ATTCTGCTGAGATGTTTCAGAAGTTCAACAGAAATAAAGATCATATAAGGAGGACCCTGGAATTGTTAGCAGAAAGTAAGATGGGAGATAAACAACGAGTATTGTTAAAAGAGCTTAGAAAATTACCTAAACTTGAGGAGACTTTACAATGCTTGAGAGAATTAACGGGAAGTATACTGGAGGAAGAGCTTGAGCAAGAGGCTTTAAAGTTCTTTGCCGGCAGAACAGAGGAATATCTTGAAAAGAGAGCCACAAGACATCTTGCAAAACAGATTTTTACAAACTATAAAATAAAGAAGAAAGTAAGAAATTCTGGAGGGATGCCACAGGTGAATGTTGATACATTTAAGATAAAAGATGACTTATTTACCGGTGTATCTGTTGCAGGTTTTCTGAGAGACCTTTCATTAACAGATTGTCTTGCGATCATAGAGGATACGTTCCCTGGGAGCACTATTGTATACAGTCATGAATTTATTACTTACGATGGCATAGCAAACTACAGAGTGGAACTTAAGGGTAAAAAAGACAGGGCAAAATTGGAGAGAGCACTCAGAGATACGATGAGAGGCAGAAGGACAAAACGCTCGTTATTTCTTGAAAATATAGGAGGTATTGAACAGTACGCAAGAATAATAATTCCTCATCTTTTAAAAGAGTTTTCTGTATCAGGCATACCCCAGGTATTTATTGCGCCTCTGACCCCTACAAAAGAGGCTATATCATTTAAATTGATCATTGTTCACACAAAGGGTGAGATTGAGAAGATAGTGCAGGACCTTCACAATAGATACAATTTCTGTGTGAAGACCGTCCAACCTACGAGAATTTTGGGAAATACGAAGTTAAATATTATAGATATAGAGATTCCCAGAGAGATATTTGAAAGCAGGGAAGAGGTGTATCCTATGATAAAGTCCGTTATAAATGAGGTAATAGGTAACTTTAGAGATTTTGATGAAGGTGTACGTACCCAGGATATGAAAAAGTTGAAAGAGGTGGAGAAGATTACAAAATCATCTACCCCAAAGCATTTCATCAGGCATATATATTATGGATTAGATGACTTTTATAGAGTGAGTGCATCCCCGGAGGAGATTGTCTTACTTATACGAATGGGGTACTCTTTATACAAGAAAGCCTTGAAACCTCCTGATGTGCTGCATGTTGCAGTGAGAGAACTTTTGTTAGATCACAGGCTTCTTCTTTGTGTGTCAACTACAAAGGACATTCTTGCAAATATAATAGAACTTATGTTCTCTTATAAATCTACAAGTTCGAGTGTAAGTTTGGGTAATACATATCTCCATTTTTTCAGGCTTGAAAAGGACAAAGGAACTGTATCCAAAAGTGAAATGCGGAAGCTCGTTTATTCAATAAGGAGGATTAGATGAAGCCGATATCAATTTCACTTTACACTTTGTGTTTTTTGTTGCTCTCTTGGGGTTGCACCTCTAAATTGGAGATGGCAGGTGGTAGTGAGACAGAAATAGTAGTATTTGCAGACGATGAAACATTTAAGATACTCGGGGATGAACTCTCTTCTATATTGGAGCGTGAGATATTTACACCCACAAGGGAGAAGATATTCACATTGATACCAAAACCTCCGTCTAAACTGGCAATGTATAACAGAAGAAGGAATGTGCTCATAGTAGATATTATTAATAAACCACTTGTAGATTCTATTCTTGCCCCATCTGCCAAGAGAGATGCAAGCATGGGTAAAAATTTCGTTTTTGGGGAGGAAGATGTGTTTGCAAAAGGACAATCTGTCTGTGTCGTGACTGCAAAAGATATGAATGAACTGAAAAAGGTATTAAGAGAGAAAGGTGATGCAATATTCTCGTACTTTCTTATGTCTGTGAGAGAACGAATCAAGGATGTTCTGTATAAGGACGGCTGTCAGGAAGAGGTTGGAGAAAGGTTTCTTTTGTCTTACAACTTCGCAATGGACATTCCCCCGGGCTGGACGATAGAGGAATACGGTGCAAAAAGGCTTATAAAGATATTACGACATTATCCCGACAGGTTTATAACTATATACTGGGAATATTCGCCAAGAAAGCTTCTTACATTTAATGAGGCATGCGATTTGAGGGACAGTGTCTGTTCCATTCTTCATGATAGGGATATCGTGAACAGAAAGATGAGTCGAATGTTCAATGTAGATTTTCACAATATGAATGCACAGAAACTGAATGGCATATGGGAAAATGAGGAACTTATTATGGGAGGACCATTCAGGACATATATCTTCTCAACAGATGACGCGTTTTATTTCATTGATATGTATGTCTTTTCCCCTGGTGAGAAGAAATGGTTCGCTATTGAGCAAATGGAAACCATCGTCTCCACCTGGAGGGAGGGGTAGGGAGGGAAGAGAGAAGAGAGAAGAGGG
>DAOUSS010000039.1 GCA_030627085.1 Candidatus Stahliibacteriota bacterium
ACGGATTTCAGAAGCCGCTGCTATTCTTGATAACCTGTTGATGGATGCGGAAAAGGAAGGTTTTACGTACCAACAGTTTTTGTACAAGCTTATCAGCCATGAGGTTGTATATGTTTCGGGTCCTTCCCGGGGGTGGCACGGACGAGTTATTTGCCGTACTTCCTGGTGGGGTTTACGATTTGGATTTTGGTCCCTCGGGCAACATATACTGTGGTGGAAGTGGTAACGCTATTTACAGAGTGAAACCTGATGGTTCATCCGAAGTGGCAGCAGATTATGCAGGGGTTGGCATTAAAGCAGTGAGGGTATTCAATAACTATGTGTATGTAGGTGGTAAAGACAATACCGATCAGCAATATATTTGGCGAAACGAGATCATTTCAGCCGATGAACTGGGAGCTAATGAAGTCTATTTTGATTGGAGTAATGAGATAGACCCGGCTTACGAAGTTTTATCCATCACTTTCACAGCGGATGGAGATATGTATGTCGGAACAAATGCACCAGAAGCCATTATCATCGTGCATCAGGATAAGAGTTATGAGCCACTATATCCCGGAGCATTGGAACCAACGAGTTATGCTTTATGCTGGGGCAATGGGTCGTATCTCTATGTTAACCGACGTAGTGATGATATAACCAAAAAAAGGATTATCAGAATCGATATGCAGGATAAAGAGGGAGCACCATATTACGGTCGGCAGTAGAGTCAAAAGAGGATATTTAGAAACGAAGCCACAGATTATACAAGCAGAAATTCAAAGTATTTTGTAGGAAAGGTCTCCTGACCTTAATGACCTTCAGGGGATGCCTCCCACAATTATAAAAATCTGTGAAATCCCTGCCTGCGGCAGGCAGGAGTAGTTATAGAGGGTATTTAGAAATAGGTAGTTTTTCTTCTAAAAAGGTTCTTTGAGTAGATTTTTTAGAAGAGAACCTTTCGCTCTTTGAAATTCAAGGATGTAAAAGAACTAAACTTGTGTAATTTTGGTAGAAAGCGCGTACTCCCCCCTACAAATGGGTCTTGTGACTTTGTTTCTCATTAAGTAGTTGCTATTCCCACCTGCCTGACGGTAGGCAGGTTTTTAACCTTCCCTGAAGAAGGAAATCCTTAACCCGTTTTAGAAGAAGGGCAATTATGCTCAAGAAGGCATGAATTGATGTAGATACGATACCTCTTACCTTTGGCCTTTCAAGTAGATGCTGACCTTTAAGTTCTGAGAATGACCTTTCTACGGAAGTCCGAAGATTGTAGAAAAGATTCCATTCCTCTGAGTCCCGTAAAATACCAGCGTATTGTCTGATATCACAGGTTGGATAGACATAGAAAGTTCTTCCATGACCTTTAAGAGGCTTACATTTAGAGGACAACGGGCAGTTCTTGTGTTTACAAAGTATCTTCTGACGATTGTTTCTTTTAGATTCTTTCCCATCTTTTGCGAGTTTGAAATTCGTAGCAGGGCAAAAGAAATTACTTCCTATTTGGATAAGATCTGAACCAACCGTTGGCACTTTGAGTACACTAAAAAGATCAGAGTTTCCAGACTTAGGTTTTTTACCACGCTTATTTAAGTCTATAATTGGGATTATACTCGTGTTAACACAGGTCTGATAATTGTCATACGAATCATAAGCGGCGTCCATACTTGCAGTCTCTGGCGAAACAAGTTCCTTTACACCCTTAATGAGTGGTTTTGCATAAGGACTGTCTGCTTTATTGCCTGGGGTGACAATAGCATCTATTGGCAGTTGCGTTTCCGTATCTACTACGAGATGAATTTTATATCCAAAGAAGTAATAATTCTCGTGCTTACATCCCCACTGAGCATCAGGATCAGACTGTTTCTTGGGATTGGAATAGGCAAATATATGGGAGGAATCAAGGGCTATGTTTTTACCACTTATTACACCAATAGCAACAAGTTGAGCTATGAGTGTTCGCATAATTTTGTAAAATGTATCATCTTTCCATTTTGATTTGTGGTTAGAGAATGTTCCAGCTGATGGGGTATTGCCGTCATAAAATCCACATAGAAACTGAAGACGGGTATCAAATTTGAGTTTTTCTGCAACATCGTTCATAGACCTTGCTTCGCCAAAATAGGGCAAAAGGAAGCATTTGAAGATGGAAACTGGATTATAAGCCTCATTTCCTTGAGATGAGTAGAATTTCTCTACAAGTGGTGGGATGAATGACCAATCAATGAAATCAAAGACGATCTTTAATGGGTCATCTGGTTTTATCCTTTGGACTGCTCTAAGCAATTCAAAGGAAAGTTGCCTTTTGGTTTTAAATTTCATCTTGACCTCCTTTCCAAAACCTATTATAACATAAAAAGAGAGGAAGGTCAAGAAAAAAGAGGAGGTGATAGCATTTTGTGGGTATCCATAGAATCTTAACAAATGGGCATCTACGAATGTTAAACAGCCTCTTTAAAAGAAGGAGGTGTTATGCATATAAAGATAGATGAGGAACTGTGCACTGGGTGTGAGGTATGTGCAGATACATGCCCAACCCTCTTCGAGATTAATGAGGATGGGATAGCAATTGTTATTGTGGATGAGGTGCCCAAGAATGAAGAAGAATGCGCAAGAGAGGCAGCAGACAACTGTCCATCTGAGGCTATAATCATTGAGGAGTAACCTTCGGGGCCAACCACCTATCACTTACCCTTACATCCTATGTAAAGCCAGGGAGTCATACCAGTAAGGTTATGCACTCCCTGGCTGTATCCTTTCATATTATGAAAAACAAACTGCTCAACATTGCAAGGATTATTATCTCTCTCCTTCTGCTCTTGTTCCTTTTTAAAAGAATGGACTTGAGGTCTATTATTCCCTTGGTGAAGGGAGTGGATATTCCACTTCTTGTGCTCTCATTTTTCAGTTACATATTACTCCTCGTTTTTTCTACAATGAGATGGCGGTGGCTTCTGGCCGTTCAGGATGTAAGACTTCCATTTATGAGGGTGTTTAGCTACTACCTTATCGGGATGTTTTTTAATAACTTCCTACCCCCTACGGTAGGTGGGGGCGCGGTGAGAGCAATCTATGCAGGAAGGGATACAGGTAAGAATAAAGAGTCGTTTGCATCTATGACCTGTGAACTTGTGCTCGGATTTATTGGGTTGTTCATATTTGTAACTATTTTACTTCTCTTCTATCTCGGAAGGAGCGAAGGAAGAATACTATTTCTCATGTTCCTCTGTGGAAGTATTGTAATTACACTTCTCTTTAGTCTTTTCCTCTCTACTTATATAGTAAAGAAATTAGAAAGACCTATAAAAAGAATCAGGTTTTGGGGTATAGGAGAAAAGATATTTGATTTTTACAACGCCATTACTATCTATAGAGACAGAAAAACGGCAATCTTCGTTAGCATCTTTCTATCGTTTGGTGTTCAGGCAGCTATAGGTATGGAAAATTTCCTTATCGGGAGGGCGTTGGGACTTGAACTTGGTCTCCTGCCTTACATGGTTTTTCCATCTATAATAGCAGTGATAACTATACTGCCCTCAATTGGCGGGTTAGGAATAAGAGAAGTCTCCTATGTATATTTCTTTAATCTGATGGGAATACCAAAAGAGGCATCCTTTTCTCTTTCTCTGTTCTTCTACCTCGTTGGTGTAATTGGGAGTCTGCCGGGGGTAGTGCTTTTCTCTCTGATGAAAAGGGTTAAAAACAAGGATACCCCGTAATAAGCACATCTCTTCCAATCCTTTTAACACGGGTATACTCCATGTTAATCGCATTCTTAAGTGATTGAATTCCAAGGTTTCCTACAAATGGTATACCGTTTTCGCCAAAGATCTTTGTACCTATAAATATATAAAATTTGTTGACAAGTTTGTTTCTGAGGAAAGATGTATAAACATCCCTGCCCCCCTCAACAAGTATACTGGTTATATTCCTTTTACCTGCCTCTTTCAAGAGTGCCTTTATATCCACCCTGCCTGTCTTATCCTTATTCAGTCTCCATACTTCTGCATCTATCTCTCTCTCTTGAGAAGAGGCAGTAGCAATTATACATCCATCTCCAAGCACCCTTGCATTCGCCGGGATACGAAAATCTGAATCAAGCACGATTCTCTTTGGATTTTTACCTTTAGCAAGTCTTGTGGTAAGCAGAGGATCATCCGTGGAAATTGTATTTATTCCAACAAGAACGGCATCAACCCATGAACGGAGTTCATGCACATACCTTCTTCCTACCTCGTCTGTTATCCATTTAGATTCATGTGTTTCCGTAGCAATCCTTCCATCCAGTGTTGTCGCTACTTTTAGGATAACGAAGGGTTCACCGGTTGTTATGAATTTATTGTATATCTCATTCAGTTCAATTGCTTTCTTCTCGCATAAGCCAACCTCTACATCCACTCCCGCATCTAATAATTTCTTAACCCCTTTACCATTTACTATCGGGTTCGGGTCAATAGTTGCCATGAATACCTTCTTTATACCTGCCTTGATTATCGTATCTACACAGGGTGAGGTTGCGCCAAAATGTACGCAGGGTTCGAGGGTAACAAAGAGAGTAGCGCCCCTTGCCAAACTACCAGCATCTTCTATAGCAATATATTCCGCATGGGGTCTGCCCTTCCCTTTATGGTATCCCTTACCAACGATTCTTCCGTTCTTTACTACAACAGCCCCAACCATAGGGTTGGGTGATGTAGTTCCCTTTCCCTTTTTCGCCAATGTAAGTGCATATCGCATGTAATGGATAAGCTCCATAATCAATTTTCAATCGTCAATTGTCAATTTTCAATTGCACACTTCCTCCTTGCATAACCAGGACATCACCAAGTGTGCGAGGCTTGCGAGGCTTCAATGTATTTATGAACTCCCTTGTTACTTCTGAAACGGCTCTTGCATCATCTATTGCCCTGTGCGTCGGGAGGGATTTTATCCTCAGGACTCTTGCTATATATTCAAGTGTATTAGACCTGAAATCAAATCTTCTCTTGGCAATCGTGAGTGTATCCAGGACAAGGTTATCTATGGGGAGATCAAGTTCATATATAAGAAAGGAAAGGTCAAATGGTGCGTTGTGGAAGACAAGCACTGTACTAGCTATAAACGATAGAAATTCATCTTGAATGTCTAAAATGGAAGGAGCGCCCTTAACCATCTTGTCTGTAATTCCGTTTATGTATCTTGCTTCTCTGGATAAGGGTATACCCGGATTTATAAGCGTTGAGAATTCCTCCAATTTCGAAGAGAGTGTAAACCTGACAGCTCCTATTTCACATATTCTATCTCCAAGATATGGATATAAGCCGGTGGTCTCAATATCAACTCCGGAAAATATCACCTTCTCTACTGGAAGTGTGTACATGCTAATTTGCAATCTCACATCTCCTTAAGCATCCTCTGCGCAAGGGTATCATACGGATGAATTTCAAGCCATCTTTTGAGTATCTCCCGTGCTATCTCTCCTTCGGCGTCCTGCTGCAGAAATCCAATTACATTCCCTGTAAGCTCCGGGCTTTCCACTATGGAATCACGAAGGTCAAAAAACTTCAGAGAGTCACCCATTCTGTAATACAAGGAGAGCATACCAGATATACCAATGGGATTTCTGGGATTTAACTTCTGTGCCCTTTTGAAATACCTGCCTGCCTCGTTGTAATTACCCTCATCGAGTTTTATTCTCCCTGCCGTATACAGCGAGTAGGGATCCGGCTTCTGCTCTACCATTTCAAGAAGAATTTCTTTCAGCTTAACAGTATCTCCCTTCATTTTATATAAATTGACCATCATCCTGTCAAACGGAATTCCTTTCGTTCCAAGGCCTCTTCCCATCTCATAACATTCTATAGCTTTATCTATGTTTCCCCTCTTCTGATGCTCCATTCCGAGCGAAAAGAGACAGATAGCATAGTTAGAGAGAAGTTTCCTTACATTCTCGTCCTTATAGACCGATTTATTAAATATGGATCTGTATCTATATTCCTGAAATACCAGACTGTCGGTCTTCTCAAGGTTAAAATAGAGATCTCCTTTTTCGGGAATAATCTTCCTTACGAGTCCCTCCATAGATAAATAGGGTTCCCATCCTATGGTATTATCCCGTGATACAGTCGTAGCAAAGTATATAGGGAATTTCTCCTCATATCCATCTTTCATCAGAAGTTCTACAAACTCTTCATCTGGCAGGAGATATTCTTCAGGTATTCTCACCCAGAAGGAACTCGGAAGCATCCATTCTCCACTTGCTTTCCTCCTGACATAATACTGAGGTGGAATAATCTCCATATCCTTTGGAAAAAGTTTCTTATACTCGGGTGGAAGCGTCTCCTTCCTTATAGGCATAAACAGTTTCTTATCAAATCTTTTCCCCGCATTCATAGTAGCTATATCCCTTACAGCAAAGTCATTTACAAAAAGTATCTTGTCTCGCTGTATCTTGCCGTCTTTTACTACCGGATGGGGCATAAGGTTCTCAATTTCAAAATCTGTAAATGATATGAGAACTCCCATATCATTCTTCAGTTGTTTTATATACCAGTCGGTATTTATAAGCGACAGGTTTGCAATCCTCACATCAAGTCTTGTCTTTTTAACCGCCTGGGCAAACCACAGGGGAAATGTATCATTGTCTCCATTTGTGTAAAGTATTGCGTTCTTGTCACAGGAGATGAGCATATTATACCCATAATCGTCCGGTATATAATTTGCATGTCTGTTTGCGGGCGATGAGAAGTTTGATACGAGTGGAATTATTCCCACTACGGCAGCGAGAGGGATGGAGTATCTTATCCATCTTTTCATTCTACTAAACATTTCAAATATCCCAAAACCAACGAAAAATCCAAACATAACAAAGGAGGGACCAAAGAAGTAAAACCTCTCTCTTACTTCCTTTGGCTGATGGAGAGGATTCAGGTCTGATGGCGAAAATTTAAAGTTCATATACAAAATAAGTCCTACACTTGCAAAGAAAAACGTGGTAAAGAACAGCCAGAAGTAACCCTTATCCTTTTTATACATTGAATACATCCCGAGAATACCAAGAATTGTTATAGCAAACGTACCCAGCACAGAAAGTACTTGAATGACCTTGTGGGTTGTTGTTGCCAAGATAATAGCCTCTCTTGGCCACGGCATAAACTGCCAGGTAAAATACCTGAAATAGAACATAAACTGCCAGAATAGTGCAACAGGTAGGGAATAACCGGTCTCTATAGCGGTTTTTCTCGGGAAGAGCTGGGAAGTCACCGCTGATGGACCATACTGCTTTCTTGAAAATGCATCCCACAGTTTGCTTAAAGTAGTTGGCGCCGTCTCGTTTATCATGGGATGAAGATTTGCCCTTATCATAAGGTAAAGATGTGTTGTAAAACCAATAAGGATAATACATACTATAAGTATTCGCAAGAGTGGAGATCGTATTGTCTTTATATTTGGAAGAAGTGCAAGCAAAATAACTGCGATTACCATTCCCACTACAAATGAGTAGTCCTCACCCAAAGGGCCTTTGAGTGCCATTAACAATATAATTACCAGGAACCATGCTACAAGAGCACCAATTATCATCTTTCTTTTATCCCTCAGATGTTCCTTGTTGGTAAGCATAGCAAAGATAAATATACCGGGTCCGGCAAGGAGAGGTATAAGGTGTATACCAATTGACAGGGCAAAAAGATACGCTATAAGTATTATCATCCTTCCTGAGTTTGCCTCACCGAGATGATGTCTCCAGAAAAATGCAAGCCAGAGAGAAAACACCAATATAAATGTTGCTGGAGCATATGCCTCGGCCTCTACTGCGTTCCACCAAGGAGTGAATGCAAATGCAGAAACTGAGGCGCTTGCAAACCCCAGCGAATATATCACTGCCTTATCGAATCTTTTCTTTGGCTGTTTCCATTCACATAATATTGTTATTACCATCAAGAAAATAAGAGAACAGGCAATAGCACAGGGCAGAGCAGAAAAAAGATTCATACTGAAAGCAGGATCACCAGTAATGGGAAGAAACGAGAATAATCTCCTTAAAATGACATGAAGCGGAGAACCTGGAGGGTGGGGCACTCCAAGAGTATAACCACATGCAAGGTATTCTGACGCATCCCAGAAAGAGGCGGTTGGTTGCATAGTGTAGAGGTAAAAACCAGATATAAATACAAATACCAAAAAGACTGCAAACAATCTTTCTTTGTTTTTCACTTAACCCCCGGTTTAAACAATGCAAAATGAAAATTGAAAAATGCAAAATTAGCAAGGTAAAGAGAGTACAATGACACAACTGATAGTTTTAACCTGTTTTTAAAGAAGGAGTTTCTGTAACTCCTCTTTCAGCTTGTCTCTTGCGATGTCCGTCTTAAGTTCCCTCTCAACTGCTATGGAGATTTTCCTTGTCTCCTCTGATATCACGATCGCTACAGCATCTGTTTCTTCTGCAATTCCAAGAGCAGCCCGATGACGCGTGCCCATTGTATGTGGCAAATTGGGACTATCTGAAAGAGGCAGGATGCAGGCTGCTGCTACAATGATATTACCTCTTATTATCACTGCACCATCGTGCAATGGAGAATAAGGAGTAAATATCGTTGATATAAGGTCGCTTTTCAGCTTTGCATCGAGTGATATACCCGTATCAATATAATTTTTAAGACCCATTCGTTTCTCTATCACAATAAGCCCGCCGATTCCCCTCTCTGACAGTTCTATCGCACCATTGGCAATCTCTGCGATTATATCCTCTTCCTCTCTTATAAACGCCCTTATAAATCTGGTCTTGCCGAGTGTTGCGAGTGCATTCCTTATCTCGGGCTGAAATAGTATGACAAAGGCAACAATCCATGCAGTCTTGAGACCGCTCATAATCCACGAAAATCCCTGCAGGTTTGAGAAATCGGCAACAAATGCCAAAAAGAATATCATTATGAGACCCGCCATCATCTGGAGTGCCCTTGTACCCCGTATAAACCTCAGGAAGTAATAGATAACTACACCTATTACGAGTATGTCAATGAAGTCTATCCATGTAAGTCTAAGAAACCCCATAATAACCGAAGACAAAAGACCGAAGACCACCCCGTAGACCTCCTTCGGAGCAACGGGGCTCGCCCCGTGGAGTAAGTTTTGCTACTCCACAGGGCAAGCAGACTAAAGACTAATTAGAAATTCTGACATTAGATATTGATTAGACATTTGGCATTAGAAATTAGACATTCGCTTCTTCACAGTTTGTCCTTCTCCCAATAGTAGTCCTTCAAGTCTTACCCTCAATTTCCGCAGTGCGATCGCCCTGTGACTGATCTTGTTTTTTTCATCAAAAGAGACTTCTGCAAAGGTCTTACCGATTTTGGGAAGCATAAATATTGAATCATAACCAAATCCTTCGTTGCCAATCTCTTTTTCTGTTATATAGCCCTCAACACCTCCTTCAAATACCTCTTTTATCTTCGAATCAACAACAAGCGCCACACAGCATATAAACCTTGCAGTTCGCATTTTGAAAGGAATGCCTTCAAGAGCATTAAGAAGTTTCTCACGGTTTTCTCTGTAAGTGGCTTTCTCTCCTGCAAATCTCGCAGAATGCACTCCGGGAACTCCATCCAATACATCTACGAAAAGTCCGGTATCATCAGCAATACACCATCCACCGACCGCATTATGAACACAGGAGGCTTTCTTCAGTGCATTTTCTGTCAAGGTAACACCATCTTCTTCAATAGACGGAATAAAAGGATAATCAACAAGCGAACGGATCTCAATTGGGAGACCGTCAAGTATAGCTTTTATCTCTGTGAGTTTATCCCTGTTTCTTGTAGAGATTACCACCCTGACCATAACAAATCACTTCTTATTTCTTTGTAATTATAAGAGTTTCGACCCTACTGGTTGAAAGTACTGGTATAGATTTATCCCCATTATGTTTTTTAGGCAGATTGCAAGATTTTGGCGTTAAGATTTCTATATGTCTGAGCGTCAGCGAGTTTATAGAAATTAGCCATAAATCGCAGCCAATCTGCCGTTAAGAAAAACATACGGGGTGCCCTTTTCTTTGCTTCGTTTCT
>DAOUSS010000269.1 GCA_030627085.1 Candidatus Stahliibacteriota bacterium
GTTGGACTTAATCCGTGGAGTTAATCCGTAAGGATTTGGAATTCACCCGTAAGGGTTTTATATAAAAGGCTGACGCCTTAATTCCAAAGGCTGACACCTTAATTCCAAAGGCTGACGCCTTAATTCCAAAGGCTTATCTGCCTACCGCAGGGGCAGGCTTGTGTGGTTAATATTATACACAAAATAACAAACAACAAGGTTTGCGATGAAGGTAGGGATGTATTATAAAAATGATGATGTAAGGGTGGAAGAGATGCCAACCCCAGAGATTAGAGATGGAGAAATACTCGTAAAGATGACGGCGTGCGGCATCTGCGGCAGTGATGTTATGGAGTGGTACAGGATAAAAAAGGCTCCCCGTGTATTGGGGCATGAGGTAACAGGAATGGTTGTAGAGATAGGAAAGGGCGTAGAGGGCTATAAGGTGGGAGACAGAGTGTTTGTTACCCACCATGTGCCCTGTGATGAGTGCAGATATTGCATCAGGGGATATCATTCAGTGTGTGATACACTCAGATCCACAAATTTTGATCCTGGTGGATTTGCAGAATATATCAGGGTACCGAGAATAAATGTAGAGAAAGGTGTCTATCTTTTACCCGATGAGATTTCCTTTGAAGAAGGTACCTTTATAGAACCTCTGGGATGTGTGGCGAGAGGGCAAAGAGTAGCGAGGATAGGGAAAGGAGATACTGTATTGGTTATAGGAAGTGGTCTGTCCGGTCTTCTCCACATACAGCTTGCCCGTGTAAATGAAGCGGAGAGAGTAATAGCTACCGATATAAACGAGCATCGGCTTAAAGCAGCCAAAACTTTCGGAGCAGATGTCGTAATAAATGCAAGAGAGGATGTACCCAAAAGGGTCGTTGATGCAAATAGTGGGAGGCTTGCTGACCGTGTAATAATCTGTACCCCCGCCCTCTCTGCAATTGAACAAGGTCTGTGTTCTGTGGATAAAGGAGGATGGATTCTCTTCTTTGCACCCACTGAGCCCGGTATCAAGATTTCAATCCATTTATTCGAACTCTGGAATAAGCTGGCGACAATGACCAGCACTTATGCTGCAGTGCGTGAGGATAACCTGGAGGCAATTGAACTTATAAGGTCCGGTAGTATAAAGGTTAATGAGATGATAACACACATACTACCGTTGAATGAAATACAGAAGGGGTTCGATCTGGTTGCTAAAGGGGGAAAAGCGATCAAAGTGGTGATTACACCGTAAAGTGGAGAGGCTATCGGGCGATCAAGCTATCAGGTCATTAAAATATTCAATTAGCAATGCAAAATTAGCAATTAGCATTTGTCCTTTAACTTTCAATCTTTGTGTTCTTTGTGCCCTTTGTGGTGAAAAATCCCGTAGAGGCGAATTGCCCATTCGCCCACAATCTGAAATCTATTTCATCTGCGTTAATCTGTGCCAAAAAATTTAACAAAATATGCAGATAAGCAAGATTAAAAAAGGGAAAAAGAGATTTAACATATACATAGACGGCGAGTTTTCGCTTGCAGTGTGTGAAGAGACGCTCCTTAAAATGGACCTGTATGAGAGGAAAGAACTCACAGAGAAGAAGCTTGGGAAGATAAGAAATCTTGAAGAGAATGTAAGGGCAAAAGATTATGCGCTTAATCTTCTCTCATACAGACCGAGAACGAGAAGAGAACTACTGCGAAGACTGAAAGAGAAGAAATTTGCCCTCGCTATAGCAGAGGAAACTGTTTCCAAACTTGAGCAGAGTGGTCTTGTAAACGATTATGACTTCGCGGTTTATTTTGTTGAAACCTTCAGGGATAGAAGAGGTATCTACAGATTGAAAAATGATCTTTTCAGGCTGGGGGTGGAAAGAGAAGTTATAGACAGAGTGCTTGCTGATGTGCCTGTTGATGAGAAAGAGACGGCGACAAACCTTATTGATAGATGGTTACGCATCCACAGGACGAGGGATGAGAAGACCAGAAGGAAACTTATAAA
Organism: Candidatus Stahliibacteriota bacterium; assembly: GCA_030627085.1. Lineage (GTDB taxonomy): Bacteria > Hydrothermota > UBA3073 > UBA3073 > UBA3073 > UBA3073. The sequence continues at coordinate 1,973 of DAOUSS010000269.1, forward strand.
TTACCTCGTCCAGAGAGGAATATCTTGGAGTATATTATCGGATTTAAACAATTATATAAAGACAGAGATTACCGAATAGGACGAGAGATAGGTCATTGAGTAATTAGGTAATTAAGTCATTGGGTCGTAAATAAGTAATTAAGTTATTAAGTAATTATGTTATTGACGCAACGACGCAATAACACAACGACATCTCTACTACAATCTTTCAATCTTCAATTTTCAATTGTCAATTAAAAATCTTCTTTGTGTCCTTTGTGGTGAAAAATACTACAATCTGTAATCTGAAATCTATGTAATCGGCGTCCAAAAAAGTTTATGGGCAATTCAAGAGTTAAGTTCTTGTGTTTTGTATCTTGTTCTCCAGAGATGCACAAACTCCTCTGGTGTGAGGTCTTCCGGTCTTTTTTCTCCCAGGGCACCTGATAAGCCGAGGGTCTTTCTCAGCATCTTTCTTCTTGATGTAAA
>DAOUSS010000261.1 GCA_030627085.1 Candidatus Stahliibacteriota bacterium
AAAAAAGATCAGAATCCCCGCCTATCCAGTGGAAGTAATTGATACTACAGGTGCTGGAGATGCCTTTGTGGCTGGGTTTTTAACGGGAATCCTCAAGAAATGGTCATTAGAGAAGACCGGGCGCTTAGCCAATGCAGCGGGAGCGCTTTCCACTACTGCTATCGGGGCCACAGGTGGACTCATATCATTAGAGAAGACTTTAGAATTTATGAATAAATAAGCACCATCTCTACGAAGAAAATATCTTTCTTTTAAAAGTCTCTTGCACGTCAGCAGGCGTGGGTACAAATAAATCTTGCCCACGAATTCTCTACTCTGATTTGTCTTCGTCCTTAAAGGCTCTTGAGATCATTCCGGAGAAACACGGCTGATTGCCATTGTTATGAATCCCACTCCCACCCCTATTAATATACCGGCGCCCGTTTCTCCATAAAGCATACCTATTCCCAAACCGAGAAGCACACAACCGGCAAACAGCAATCCACTATGCTCATATAGGCGTGTATGTTTTTTAAATTTCATCTTCTCTCCCGAGGTAGATAGTTATCGGTTATCGGTAATCGGTTTATATATTGATTATATAACAAAAAGCACAATTTGTCAAGAAAAAACCGCAGAGACCGCAGAACCCACAGAGAAAAAAGATTTTTATTTAACAGGTAACTCCTGTCTACCGTCAGGTAGAAAAGAGATTGTTTTTTTAAACTTTGTGGACTTTGTGATGAAATTTTTCTTGACATTTCGAAGATAACGTGCTAAAATAGTAGTATTGTTCACCACCAAGACACCAAGGCACTAAGAGAAAATTAATTCTCATTTAATATCTAAATATTTCTTTGTGAACTTTGTGGTAACAGACATAGTAAAGGATTCACCACAAAGAGCACAAAGGACACAAAGAGACTTCAAATTTCAGTCAGGACATCTTAGCGTTTTTGACTCAATTACCTAATAACCTAATGATTACTTACAGACGATTTTAGATTTTAGATTGTAGTAATGGATAAGGATACAAAAACGAGAATTGCCACTTTTGTGGTTATTGTCCTTTTCACTGTTCTTTTTGCGAGGCTCTTCTGGCTCCAAATAGTACATGGAAAAAGGTATGAGAGACTTTCAATGGAGAACTGTGTAAAACAGGTGATAATCAAAGCGCCCAGAGGGTTAATATATGATTCCAAAAAGACGATTCTTGCAGACACCAGACCTAGTTATACATTATATCTCGTAAAAGGAGAGAGAATTTCTTATCTCGAAGATTCTCTCAACTTAGAATTCCAGGAATTAGAGGACAAAAGGCTCGTGAGGGATATTCCATTTCATACGGTATGTATGATAGAGGAAAGAAGGGCAAATATCCCGGGTGTGGATCTTGTCGCAGAGCCAGTGAGAAGGACATACTTCGCTGATACCCTCTCCCATATTATAGGTTATGTGGGACAAATTTCAAAAGAGGAGTTGAAGACAATGAAAGAGTACACAGCGGGTGATATAATCGGTAAAACGGGAATAGAAAAACAGTATGAAAAATATCTAAAAGGGGAAGACGGCGCGAATTATTTAGAGGTTGATGCAAAAGGAAAGGAGATAGGTATATTTTCTCCCGGTAGACAACCCATACCGGGAAACAATGTCTATCTTTCTATTGATATGGAACTTCAAAAGATGTGTGCAAAGGCTATGTCAGAATATAAAAGCGGTGCGGTAGTTGCAATTAATCCACAGAACGGGAGGGTGCTTGCCTACTACTCTCGTCCCGGATTTGACCCGAATTATTTCTCCCCGTGTATAAAAGAGAATATCTGGCGTAAACTATCACAGGACCCAAACTTTCCTCTTTTTGATCGTGCAGGAAAGGGAAAGTATCCCCCTGCATCAGTATTCAAACTTGTTGTGACTACAGCAGGTATCGAAAAAGATTTGGTTGCCGAACATAGTTACATGGATTTGTCCTGTAAAAAAGGTATTCCTATAGGAAACAAATTTTATAAGTGCTGGAAGAAACATGGGAGACTCGACCTCCTTGACGCTATTATACAATCGTGTGATGTGTACTTCTACCAACTTGGAATGCAACTCGGGATTGACAATATCGCAACCTACGCCAGAGTTTTCAAATTAGATAAGAAAACAGGGATAGACCTTCCAGAAGAGAGTGAAGGATTAATTCCTGATGAGGAATGGTATAATTCTCATTACGGGAAGAGAGGATGGTCACGGGGAGTTGCAGCAAACTTAGCAATCGGGCAAGGGGAGATTTTACTCACTCCGCTGAAGATGGCAACATTCATTTCTACGATAGCAAACGGTGGCATCATATATTCTTCTACACTTGTAGATAGTATTGTATCATATAATGGTAAAAGGGTGTTTACAAATACACATCATAGTAAAAAGGTAAAATTGGACGGGAATACCATAGCTTTCCTGCGCGAAGCAATGCTTGAAGTTGTTCAAAATCAATATGGAACAGGAAGAGCAGCCGGGATTCAGGGAGTGAAAGTTGC
>DAOUSS010000186.1 GCA_030627085.1 Candidatus Stahliibacteriota bacterium
CTTTCTTGAACCATCAGGCAAGTAAAACCAATCATCCTTTGTTAGCTCTTCATCAAACTCATAAGTCCAGGTGCCTTTAAAATAGATGGCATTAATGAGAAACATCACTATCAAAGGATTAATGGGCTTGTCAACAATCTCTTCGATTCTCCCATTGGTGTTTTCTTCAACCCATTTATTTATTGTATCTGCGGCATTCGGGTCGTTAAAATCCAATCCTCGCACCAAGGCATTGAAATATGTCTTACATCTATTGATGAACTCTTCTTCAAAAGAGAGTTCCTGGCGATACCAGATTGAATTTGCAATCTGAAACTGCACCTTCGGGTCAAGCCCTGTTAATAATTCTATCAAGCTCTTATAGGATTCATTTACCTCTTGAATCGTCAAACCATTAAGTTCAAGAGTTGTTTGCATCGCCTCTTGCGTACTTCCGCTGGCGCCGTTGTAGGTCATTCCCAATGCCATGGAAACACTCAATGGAGAGATAAAGACATTCTTATCCCCCTCTTCTTTGACAATCTCCTTGAAAAGCTTGAACCCGAATTTGTTGTCTGACTTGACCAATTGTTTTTCGGCGGGTGTAAGTTCACGCGAAATCGGTGAGACGGGACTCTCTGTGCATTGCATAAGTCCAATGCAAAGTAAGAGCACAAGGGTAAGATTCAATATTTTATACATAATACACCTCCTCATTTTTTAAAAAATCTTATACCAATCTTTACTGGAACATACGAATTGCCTGCATCAGAAGTCGTCAAGAACCCTCCTTCGATGAAAAGAGCGAATCTCTCTAAGACTTGTACTCCAGTTCCGATGGCAAAAGTAAAGAAGAGACCCTTATCGGATACACCTGTTCCGCTTAAGTGTGTAGTGCCACCATCTCTATCATTTATAAAGTCCCAGAGAGATACTTCTACATTGCCAATTCTTTGAGTCAAAAATCCCAATCCAACTGAAAGAAATGGGCGAAATGCATTCTCTCCCTTAAACTTTGATAATCTTAGGTTAATCGATGTCTCCAATAGATGCGATTTCTCTCCTTTAATTTCAGTGATTTCATACTCCGGGGGCATTCCAAGTTGTAGATTCTTTCCACTGAAACTGAAATAGGTGTAGGAAACGCTACCTATGAAGACAAGGTAATCACTTAGAGTGTAGCCTACTCCTCCTCCGACTGTCAAGCCGTTTCTCCAAGAATCAGAGAGTCTTTGAGGCTCAAGTGGAACCGTAATACCAGTGTTAGTTTGGAAGAAAAGATTCTCTTGTGAGAGACCGAGCGACGGCGAAGAGTACATTAGTAGCCCGAGCATAAAAACTTCAAGCCTTATAAATACCTCCTATAGCCGAGTAATATGGCAATAACTCATTTATATCTGACAATGTCGGATATACATCCCTATCATAGAATAAATTTGACACCTTCACCAATTTTAAACCCTCTTCCCAAAGCGATTTGTAATTAATCCATAGTTATGTTTATATTATGGATAGAACCATTATCGTTTGTTCTTGTTGTCTTCTCAATGATTTCGAGGGATCATGAAAGGAGTGTTAGTAGTACTTGGAGACATTGGAAAAGTTTTCTCAGGACAAATCGCCTTTAGACGTTTTGCGGGTATGCGAAGCAAAAATTTGGTTGAATGCTGTAAGGCATGAGCCTTTTATGTTGCATTATATGAAGTATCCCCACATACATTATTCAATTTCTCCTTCTGCTAGAATAATTGCACCATCTTTACCCGAATACATTCTCCTGTTGTCAGTGTTAAATTCATACTTCACATCCAAAGATAACGACTCGATTGACAATATCTTATAATGTCTGCATTTGTAGATGTGCTTGTGCCTCTGCTCTCCAGCAACATAAATCTCAAACGATAATATAAAATGTGGCGCATCATAGATTACTTTAAATTCATCTGAAGGTGAGAAATAAAAACTTCTTTGTGTTGTTTCTATGTTTTTAATATTATATGTTTTGCATTCCAGATAATAAGGATTCTTATTAAACCAGAATAGTATATCAGGGTATCCTGTAGATTTTTTATGTCCACTTGGGCCTATCGGAATATCTGCATTTACATCCAATAAATTTAAGGCATTTCTAACATATGGTTCTATATCATTTCCTACTTCATTTGGTCTTGGTCTTAAGATTCCTTTTTTATTTATCTCTTTACCTGCGTTTAATGCTGCTTGCTTTAATAAACTCAATATCTTTTGATGATCTGATTTTGCAAAATCAAAAGAAATGACTTTTTTGCCTGTCATCGCTTCTATAACAAGATTGAAAGGAATATCTTTTAAGGGTTGAAGCATCTGTTTTATGACATTCTTAAGTTTTTTAGTGTATTCGTTGTTAGCCATATCTATTTCTCCTTTTTAAAGATTAATATATTTTCTTTTTTCATTACATTATAAAGACCGAAAATTATTTTGTTTATGTTGTTAACCAATCTAAATCCAAGACTTTCCATATATTCAATTGTAAGTTCCACCGTTTTAACTTCTTTTCCTTGATAAGTTGCATTTCCTATAACTATGACAGAATACTTATTGGGTTTAAGTATTCTATGCATTTCAAAGTAAGATTTCTTCATATCCTCATTATAAAGTTCCACCCTACTTCTGCCATTTCCTCTGACTCCGATGAAATCATTTCTCATTTTTATTACATCATATCCTAAATCTTTGAGTGAATGAATATCATTTTGAACATAATCAAGGGCAATTGAGTATGGTGGAGATGTAATTATCCCATCAATAGAGTTATCAGGTAATTTTATATCTCTTGAATCTCCAATTTCAGTTTTTACACCTCCTAATTTTAAAGTCAGTCTTTTTTGTATTTCTATGAAGTCTTTTAACGAGGTAATCATCAAATGCAGATTTTTAATAAAAGAGCTTTTAAAGTCTCTTTTTCTTCTTGAATTGTCGCTTACTGCTAAAAGTCTTGCCATTTTATAGAAATTTCTTACTCTTTCATTAGAACTCAATCTTTCTATCATTTCATAGTAATTTGTTTCAGTAGAAAACAAATTGTTAACAAGTTTAGGAATTACCTCGTCCTTTATTTTTAGAATTTCATCCAATACATAAATAGATTCTGTTTTTACCCTTCCTTGCATAACACAAAGAGGAGAAATATCTATTCCTATAAAATTTATTCCCAATAACTGAGCTTCAAGTGCTGTTGTTCCACTTCCTGAAAAAGGTTCAAAAACAGTATCGCCTTCTTTTAAGCCAATTATATTAAGTAATGCCCTTATCATTTGTGGATGAAATTTTCCCTTATATGGATATATCCAATGGGTTAAATATTGATTTACAGAACGAGTTTGATTTTTCTGGATTAAATGAAAGTAATCAGTATACTCCCCATTTACAGTTCTAAAATAAGAAGCTTTTTTCTTTATCGACTCTTTTAGTTCTTCCGATTTGTTCAATATTTTAAACTCCCTTAATCCATTCGTTACATTAAAATCAGCCCCTAAAGCTTTTAATTCCAATTCTGCCAAAGATAGTTCATAAATAAATTGGACATTATCTAATAGCACTACATCTTTTTTAGAATCTCTAACATCTACATCATAAGCCCAGAATTGACGTTCTGCTCTGTCAATCATTATTTCACCTTTTTGCTTCAAGATTTTATTATCCATAAGTGTATCTCCTTTCAAGTTAATGGCGACGTTTCATGTAACTCGTTTATATCTGACAGTATCGGATATAATCTATATAATATACAACAAATAGACAATTTGTCAAGCA
>DAOUSS010000281.1 GCA_030627085.1 Candidatus Stahliibacteriota bacterium
ACTTCTCTGCTCCATCATCTTGCATGGTTTTCTTGAACCATCAGGGAAGTAAAACCAATCATCCTTTGTTAGCTCTTCATCAAACTCATAAGTCCAGGTGCCTTTAAAATAGATGGCATTAATGAGAAACATCACTATCAAAGGATCAATGGGCTTGTCCACAATCTCTTCGATTCTTCCATTGGTATTTTCTTCAACCCACCCATTTATTGTATCTGCAGCATTCGGGTCGTCAAAATCCAATCCCCGCACCAAAGCATTGAAATATGTCCTGCATAGATTGAGAAATTCCTCTTCAAAAGAGAATTCCTGGCGATACCAGATCGAATTTGCTATCTGAAACTGCACCTTTGGGTCAAGCCCTGTTAATAACTCTATCAAGCTTTTGTAGGACTCATTTATCTCTTGAATCGTCAAACCATTAAGCTCAAGTGTTTTTTGCATCGCCTCTTGCGTACTTCCGCTGGCGCCGTTGTAGGTCATTCCCAATGCCATGGAAACACTCAACGGAGAGATAAAGACATTCTTATCCCCCTCTTCTTTAACAATTTCCTTGAAAAGTTTGAACCCGAATTTGTTATCTGACTCGACCAATTGTTTTTCGGCGGGTGTAAGTTCACGCGAAATCGGTGAGATAGGACTCTCCGTGCACTGCATAAGTCCAATGCAAAGTAAGAGCACAAGGGCAAAATTCAATATTTTATACATAATACACCTCCTGATTTTTTATCTTTTTGAATCTATGAACCTCCTTGGACAATGCCACTATTTATAGATCCCCTCCGTCGCCACGAATTGTGAGCGTCTTCGGGGGCGCAATGGCAGATAACTCGTTTATATCCAAAAACAAGTTCCGCTGTTATATGAACCGAACGGCAAGCAAGGGAAATATCCAGAAGATGGCCCAAAATTTAAATACTTAAAAAGGAAAATCGTAGTTTTTTAAATTCAATTCTTTTGCCATCTCTTTTATTTCAATTTGAAGCTGTTTATTTAAAGGGACCCCTTTATTTTTTCTTTCTAACCATACCAGGTATTCCTTTTCTCCATGAGTATAAATTCTTTTTTCCCCAGGCATTTTTTTAGAATTACGCAAACTTCTTAAAATATCGCCAGCAATTTTTTTAAACTCCTCCAGTTCTATAAAAGCTGAAATATCAATAGCTATAAAAAAGTGTCCAATATTAATAGGGACTCTTTTCTATCTTTAAATCCTGAAAGCATTTTCAAAAAGTTACCTCCTTGTAACGCTGCGGATAGTATTTCTACTACTGTAGCATAACCGTATCCCTTATGTCCACCTGTCTCTTCTCCAATGCCACCAAGAGGTACTAATGCAGCGTCCCCAGTCTTTAAATCAATAAGAATTTGTTTAGAATCTGTTCTTGCTTTCCCAGTATGGTCTATAACCCACCCTTCTGGAATTTCCTTGTCTTCTCTTGCGTAAACTTCAATTTTACCACGTTGAGTTACTGAGGTAGCACAATCCATGAAGAAAGGAAATTCTTCGTCGGTTGGCATTGCAAAAGTTAAAGGATTTGTACCCAACATATTTTCCACTCCAAAAGTAGGTGCTATTGATGGCCGAGCGTTGGTCCCCGTAATACCGATCATTCCCTCCTCAACAGCTATTAATGCATAATATCCCGCAATACCATAGTGAGTAGAATTTCTAACGGCCACCATTCCCATCCCGAATTTTTTGGCTTTTTTAATTGCAATTTCCATAGATTTTTTGGATATAACCATTCCCATTCCATTATGTCCATCAACGACGGCGGTTGTTGGTCCCTCTCTTACTATTTCAAAATTAGTTACGGGTTCCTGTATTCCTGCCTTTATCCTGTTGTAGTATATTGGTTTTAAACGATTTATACCATGAGAATCAATTCCTCTCTTATCTGCAGCGACTAAAACATCTGCACAAATTTTGGCATCCTCTTCCGGAACTCCTAATCCCTTAAATACATCAATCATAAATCTTTCTATGGTCTCAAAATCTATCCAAACAATATTTTCTTGCATTATGACCCTCTTTTCTTTTTATAAGTGCTATAATTATAAAGACTTGTACTATTTTTATATGGTCAAATATTTCTCTTTATTCACTACCACAGGCAGGGGTATCCATCCGATTCAGTGGTATATACGAAGTAAGTTCCAGAAATACTTTATATCAATTAATATCTCCTTGCTGTTTTATATTATACCATCATTTTTACTAAGTGTCAAGGAATTTTTAGAAATTTCTGAAAAAGTGTAGAAATCTCTAATTACACTGATTAAATATAGATTGCACAGATTACGAAAACGTTGAAAGATGTATAAAAATCAAGGTCTTCTA
>DAOUSS010000210.1 GCA_030627085.1 Candidatus Stahliibacteriota bacterium
ATAACTATAATAATTAGCGTTGCCTCGGTTACAGACTGCCTCTTTAAAATGCGGGAATGCCTTATTTTATTAAATATATTCAAATATTATTAACCTCCAGCTTGCAAATTCTATATTCTTTTTAACGAGTTTTAGAATATTTGCAAGAAAAGGAGTGTACAACGACACCCTCCTCTGTTGCCGACTCCGTGCAGCGACCCTTTCCCCGTCACTGCGAGCGACCATCGGGAGCGTGGCAGTCCCATGGTAAAATTTCTCTTTCCCGTTTGTTGTTTTTTCAAAACAATGTTTAGTTGTTAAGGAGGAGATTCCGGACCAAGCCCGGAATGACAAGGAAGAATAAAGCGCAATGACAGATTCAAAAAGAATACAGGGACAAAGAGAGATTGCCGCGGTCGCCTACCGGCTCTCTCGCAATGACGGGGAAAAGAGTGCAAAGACGAAGAAAAAGACAAAACTGAGATTCCGGACCAAGCCCGGAATGACAAAAAAAAATGAAATGACAAATTCAAAAAAAGTGGAAAGGAAAAGAAATAATATTTGTCAATTTATTGTCAAGATAAAATAAATATTTATTGTCAACTTACGTGCTTAATTACAGGTTCAAGAATTGGATTTAGGTTTTCAACTTTTAATACAATGTCGGGGTGCTTATTTTTGAAAACACGAAAAACTTCGTCTGCAAACCCCTGCCCAATCATTTTTACTCCTTTGAAATCAAGTGTAATCTCTTTAAACTTATCAAGATTGGTTAATAATCTTTTTGCCTCGGAGCGCGATACATATTCCTTCTGAAAAAGTTTTATAAACACTTTAGTCTTTTCAAATTTATATTCATGATCTTCCGGAGCATATCGATTGAAAATTTTTCCAAGCTCTCTTCTGGTTTTCCTTTTTATGCTAAAGTAAACCTCAGTGCCTCCAATTCTTTTTTTCTGCTCCATAAAAACATCTTTTTTGGAATTATCAAAAATTAAACATATTTTATGAGATCTATAATGAACTACATCTCCAGATTTTGAAGTAAAGAAAACACCCTCTCCAGTATGTCTATCGGGCATTGTTGTAGTTTTTCCTTTAATCAATTCCCCGACAGCTGATATTTCGTCCGGAAGGTTAAGCTTACCTGCAACAGAAGAGAAAATCCCGATTCCATAATCTCTGATGATAAATTCAATATTATATGGATTAACCATGACCTCGATTTTGCATTTTTCTGACTCTGAGTGCTCAATGGCATTATTTAAAGCCTCAGTAAAAGCATAATAAAATATATCGTAGCCATTTTTACTGAAAAGGTGCCTCAGGTTTAAAGTTAGAGATATTTCGTCAAAAACTTTGTCCTCTTCCAAATCTTTCAGTTCGAATAATTTCACATGCTTTAAAGAAAATTGAGACAAATTGCCAGAAAGGCTATACTTGGCCCCTCTTGTCTTACCTAATTTTAAGATAATCCCAGATTCTACAAGAACCTTTAAATGCAGGTTAATCGCTTGCCTTGATATCTTAAAATTTCTTGCAATCTCAGCACCAGAAACAGGTCCTTTTGTTTTAAGAAAATTAATTATTTTTTTCTTCATATCTACAGAATAATATTTGTCAATTTATTGTCAAGATAAAATAAATATTTATTGTCAAGTAATAATGAAGTGGCAGGGAGGGAAAAGACTCCCCTCAATGGCGAGAGAAAAAGAGGGTAATGAAAAAAGCGTAATATTATTAATAAGGAGCTACGCCGATAAACAGAGAAATTTAAAATTTCACATTTCCTACAGAATATGGCAGAATGAATTTAATAGATTTCCCTTCAAAACTTGTAGTTTCTTCCAAAGAAAGGTTAACAACATATGCTGTTTTTAAATTATATTTTTCTAAAAATATCTTGAGATTCCTAAAAAATTTAGGAAGATCAATCTCAGAAGCTTTTACCTCCAGGGGCACAATATTCCCATAAAAATCCCTCAGAACAAAATCTACTTCGTTTTTATCCTTTGTTCTCCAGTAGTTTATCTTCAAATCTTCCCTTCTGAGGAGCGATGCAAACACAGAGCTTTCTAAAAGCTTGCCTTTATCCCTGCTCTCGGTAAAGGGAGCAAAATTTCTCATTGCAAAATTCCGCAAGCCAGTATCAATAAAATAAACTTTAGGCATTTTAATAATTTCTTTCTTCGCATTGGTAAAATAAGGACGAACAAGCTTTATCACAAAGGTATTTTCCAGAGCTGAAACATAACTTTCAAGAGTTCTAAAATTTATTCTTAAAGCATTGCAGATTTCATCGAAGTTCATAAGAGAACCGACCTGATTTGCCAGTAAAACAATTAACTTGGAATAAAATAGAGGTTTTTTAATCTTAAGATAACCCACAACGTCTTTTTCGATATAGCTTGTATAAATCTCATTAAGAATTTGAATTTTTTCATCCGTTTCCTTAGCCAAGACAACACGCGGATATCCACCAAATGTAATGTATTCATAAAAATGTTCAAGCATTTTTGATCTGTTTATCTTAGAAATTCCACTCTTTTTTATCAAATCCAATAGACGAGGTTCTTTTGCCCTGATATATTCGCTGAAAGAGAACGGCCACACATAAAATACTCTTTTTCTTCCAGTAAGTGTTTCGCTAATTTTTGATCTGATTTCTAATGATGAAGAGCCTGTAACCACAAATTTTATCGGCAGATTAAGGTCATAGATCCCTTTTAAAAAAATGCCTGGATTTTCGATGCGCTGAACTTCGTCAATAAAAACATAAAGAAATTTTTCTCTCTTTAGCTCTTCTTTTAAGTACTTAATAAACTCTGTTTGGTCCTTTAAATCTTCAAGGTTTCGGATCAAATCAAGGTTATAAATCTTAATACTGTTTTGGGATGCTCTTTTTTCTGCAATCAGTTTTTCCTTTAACTCCATAAGAAGGGTTGTTTTGCCGGTCTGCCTAGCCCCAGTAATAACTGTTATCTCACCTTCCGTAAGATGAGCATAAATTTTATCAAAAATATCTCTTTTAACTATCTTTTTCATATGTTACAATTTTAGTACGATTTTTTTTGTAGTCAATAGCATTTTTAGTCCGAATAAATATACTGATCGGAAAGAGTGTAAGGACGAAATGACAGGATAAAAACAAAATGACTTTCTCTTTTTTGTCACCCTGAATTTATTTCAGGGTCTTCAGAATGACAGGATAGGAACAAAAAAGGGGACTGCTTTTTATTTGAGGGGACGGATTCCCACAACAATAAGAAATATTACCCTGG
>DAOUSS010000266.1 GCA_030627085.1 Candidatus Stahliibacteriota bacterium
CGGGGTGAATGACCTCTGTGGTTTGTCATATTCTTTCATATTCTATTTGACACTACCTATGGAATAAACAACTCCAGGGAACATCTGTTCCTACAAAGTCTTAACCACAGAGGACACAGAGAAATAATAATTTCAAGGTTTCCAGTTCAACCCCTCATCAAGCATAATTAGATAATTTTCTACTGGAATATAATTACTAATTGAATTTCCCGAACCAAGAGCATATTTTTCCGGCATACACTCTTCCAATATTTCCTTTACATATTTCCTTAAATCATTTTCTTCTAATCGTGATAATTTATCCACATCCACTCCGCCTAATACTGCAATCTCTGGATACTTTCTTTTAAACTCTTTTACCGGGATAATTACATCTTGAAAAGAATGAAAAGCATCAATTTTTACCTCTTCAATTAAATCTTTCATAATATCTAAAATATTACCGCAACAATGGAGCCAATAAATTTCTCCCTTTTTATGAGCTAAAGAAGCGTATTCCTTATGCCACGGTAAAACAAGTTTTCTTAAAAGGGAAGGAGAAAGAAAAGTAGAAGTTTTAAATCCTAAATCGTCACCCTGGAAAATTCCTTCTACATTTTCTAAGTCAAGAATATTTTGATAAAAAGTATAAATAGTTTCTCCTAATTTATTGAAAGCTGCCTCTACTAAATCAGGATGATCAATTAAAAGATAAGACATATTTTCAAATCCTAAAAGAGATTCACTGGCAATTTCAAAAACACCACTGGACGGACAAACCATTATTTTCATCCCTTCAGGAAGATTTTTTGAAACAAACTCGTAACGAGAAAAATCCATATCTTCCAATTTAGGCCAAGGATATTCCTCAAACTCCTCCCAGGAGGAAATCATTCCTTTACCTTCTTCTATCCAATTTCTTTTCCCGCGGGAAAGAGAAGCAGTGTCTTCGCTTTCTTTATATTTTGTAGGAAAATCTAGTCCCCCGGAAACTCTAATATAATCATAACCCATCCTATACCAGAAATATATTTCCTGTTTCCAATAATTCTCTTTAGACTCTGAAGTCAAAGGGATCCATTTTTTCCCTAAAAGATTCTCAGTAATATATTCCTTAATCTCTTTATCTATCCCTAATTCTACAAAATGAACTTTCTTGGCTCTTTCTCCTTTTAAAACTCTTTTCAAACTCTCAAAATCAGGTGAAGGGTTTTCCAAAGGAACTTGCATTATTCCTCCCCTTAAATCTTATATTCTTATTTTTATGATTTTCCCTTTAATCCTCTTCTTCTATTAGCTTTTTCATTTCTCCTGACCAGATATAAAATTCCTCGGGAGTAAACTGCTTTATATATACCATTCCCCTTGTGGCTCGCAATCTTGGTATAGGATTGTAATAGAAGAAGTCCATACCCAAACAAGTTTGTATCACCTTATATTGTTCAACCATTATCTTTTGGGCAAGTTCTGAGAATGGTCCGTCGTATTCATAACTGGGAAATGATGCAGTTTTTTGAGAACCAAAACAATTTGTAAACGCATTGTGAAGAATTGCAAAAGAATTCATAGAGACAGGGACAAATATATCTGCCTCACCCGGGTCAAATCTATACCATATATTTCTATATCCCCATACCCTTATATTTTTCTTAGACTCTTTCTGGTATATCTTTAATGCCTCAGAGAGAACTTGAAGTACCTTATAATGCGTATCAGGACCACTCGCTTCAGGGTCTAAGGCAACGGTTACTACATCAGGATTAGTCTTTTTGAGTATCTCTGCCATCGGGATTACATCCCTTTCGACCTGCGGTTCCTCAGTAAAGATATCTCCTTTGTAAAATCCGAGTCGCATATGAATAACATTAGAATGATTAAACCCAAGATAGCCCCATAAAAGTTCAACTTCCCATTCTCTGATCATCCCCTTTAACCTCTGTACGATTGCAATGTCTTTCTTGCCTGGGTATTGGGTCTGAAAGTAATTTTTGAGTTCAACAATTCTGAATTTCAGATTATTCAAACTGTCGTCTTCATATACCTCTATCATACTACGTAAAAATCTACGAGCATTTGCCTCTTCCTTCATATCAGAATCGTTTGCTGCAATACCATCTAAATATCGATAAACATCCCTATCCCGGGCTAACTGGTCAAAGGGTTCGAAATAGTCCTTGGATGCCAATTCTTGGAATGTAGAGGTATCAATAAATTTCTCCAAATTTTTCAAGGTATCTAATGCGTAAGAATTAGTTACCGCACGAAATCCACTTGTCATATATGCAAAATAATGTGTATTCTCAGGAGGACGCACAAGATGCACTATATAAGGATGATAGCCAAGCATTATGTCGTCAGGATGAGGAGCAGTGTGAAGAAAGGTAATTCCCTTAATATCTTTTATTCCGTTGTTTAATTTTTTTATTATTACCTTGTTTGCCCACTCAGTAAGATTTTTGACATTCTTTCCTGATTTTTCCAAACATAACC
>DAOUSS010000316.1 GCA_030627085.1 Candidatus Stahliibacteriota bacterium
GGGCGGAAAACCCAGCACTGATGTGGAGGATATACTGACGAAGGTTAAGAGAATCGTTGCCAGTTCAAAAGTCGCATAACGGTTACCGGTAATTAGTAACTTTCAAGGTATATCAGTATATCAGTGGATCAGTAGGCAGAGTAACATAAAAAACTGGTAGTCGGTAATCGGTAAATTCCAAGGCATATCAGGATATCAGTGGATCAGTAGGCAGAATATCAGGTTATCAGCGTATCAGAACCTGATATTCTGGTTTGCTGTTATGCTTCCTACTGATATGCTGATCGTCTGATACACTTGTTTTTCTTGGTCACCGATGACCCAATTACTGATGTTATTTCGGTGATTTTTGGCGTTTAATGTATATTCTGAGATTATGATTAGTCGAAAAACTATACTTAGTATTTTTATCACAGTGCTTGCCATAAATGTATTTGGGTTAGGTGTGTTTGTAGGAGTATTCCGCACCTTACAAAAGACGCTTCCAGCACTTGAAGCAATAGAGAAATATACTCCCCCTCTTGTTACTTATGTATATGATGGGAATGGTGAAGTGATAGCAGAGTTTTACAATGAGATGAGGATACCTGTTAAATTGGAGGATGTTCCTTCAATAGTCAAAAAGACAACCATTGCTGTGGAGGATAGAAAGTTTTATTCACATTGGGGCATCAATCCGTTTGCAATAGGAAGGGCATTCGTTACAAATATACTTGCAAGGAAGAGAGTTCAAGGGGGGTCCACGATAACCCAGCAACTTGCAAGGAGTATGTTCTTAAGCCTCGAGCGCACATATATCAGGAAATTGAAAGAACTCATTCTAACGATAAGCATTGAACGCATGTACTCAAAAGACGAGATACTTGAGATGTATCTCAACGAAATCTATTATGGGAATGGATGTTATGGAATAGAAGCAGCCTCAAGGAGATTCTTCGGAAAGAGTATAAGGGATATTACCCTGTCTGAATCTGCACTCCTTGTAGGATTACCACGGTCTCCTTTCTATTATGACCCATTTAAATATCCTGAAAATGCGCTACAAAGGAGGGCAGTCGTATTAGAAATTATAAAGGAGAGAGGTATAGTGGATGCAATAGAGATAGAGAGGTTGAAGAACTCGCCACTTGGGGTAGGTACGGGGTATGACAAATATTCAAAGGTTGGACCTTATACAATAGAAGAGATAAGAAGACAGGTTGGGGAAAAATTTGGCAGCGACATGTTTTATCATGGTGGAGCCTTCATATATACCTGTATTGACAAAAAGATGCAGGAAATTGCTGATGAAGTGGTAATTGATCAGATCAAAAAGCTGGAGGAGATATATAAGATAGAGAGTGATTCTTCTAACCCTCTTCAGGTTGCATTGTTTGCTATGGACCCACGCACCGGAAAGATAAAAGCAATCGTGGGCGGGAGGGACTTTCGACTTTCACAGTTCAATCGGGCTACACAGGCATACAGACAACCAGGTTCGGCATTCAAGCCATTTCTGTATACGGCAGCAGTTGATAAGGGATATCCCCCCACGTATAAACTTCTTGATCAGCCAATCGTGATAGAAGTTCAGGATACCGTATATAGCCCTTCGAATTATGATGACACATTCCGTGGAATTATCTCTTTAAGGGATGCAATTGCGTTTTCAAGAAATCTTGCCTCTGTTAGACTCATACTGGATATAAGTCCTGAAACCGTTGTAAAGTATGCAAGGATGATGGGGATAAAAACAAAGCTTATACCTGTAATCTCGCTTGCTCTGGGCTCAAATTCGGTGACTTTGCAGGGGATGGTTACA
>DAOUSS010000214.1 GCA_030627085.1 Candidatus Stahliibacteriota bacterium
ACGGATTAACTCCAACTTGCTGCACGGTTGTTTCTGCACAGCCTGTCCTGGTCGCGATGGAAGGGAAGAGGAAAAGGATAAAGGGAAATTACAGATTGTAGATTTTAGATTGTAGGTAACGAATAACCTAATTACCTAATGACCAATGACTAAGCTGTTTTATCATATTTGCAATCTCAAGGGTCAACCCTTCTGTCCAGAGGATTGCCTCCCCATCTCTCAGAAATAAAATCGATGGAAGTTCATGAAAATTTAATATCTTTTTGAGTCCTTCCTCCTTATCATAAAAGACTCTACCTGAAAGTTTATTCTCGCGACAGAAATGTAATGCAGTATTCTTTTTGGTTGTCCTTACGAAGACAAGAAAAGGGATATCAGAGACCAGTGCAAGCCTTTTGGCAGTTGAGATTGAACTTTCCTCCTCCGGGTCAAAAAATGACACAATAATATCTTCGGTTTGCCAACAGGAGGAAGAAAGAGCCCTTCCTTCAGTATCCCTGATATCAGTTTCTGCAAGTCCCTCAAAATCCCTTATAACAAGGTCAAATGGGGAAATTGCCTCTGCTGGTGGAAATCCAAGCATAACCTCATTAAATACAGTATCTTTTTCTACCTTAAAAGGAAGAATTCTGACAAAAGCATCCCCCTTTGCTCCCCGCCAACCGTTAATAAAGCAGTACTCCCCAGCAGGAACCGTAAAAAAGACAATCCCTGCTGAGGTATCCATAGGTGGTGTAATATCCTCAAAGGCTCCGTTCTCTAATCTACATACTGAAAAATCATAATAATATTGAACATCAATGCGTCTTTTTCCGTTCTGGACGAATTTAGTAGCTATTACCACCTTTCGGGGTTTCTCTTCTTTTAAGGTATCAAGTGTTACAGAGACCCAGCCATTATTGTAGTATTCAGCACTCTTGTAATCCCAGCCAATACGGGCAGGGATTCCAACTACCCTCATTGCCCCCACAAAAAGCAGCAATCTCTCGGTTGAGCTACCTGTTCCCGCTGAAAGTATTTGATATGGGTTCATTGTTCCGCCGAAATAGTTCTCGTCACTTAGGGTGTCAATTTTCGTCTGGATATATCTTACCACTCCATCCGCCACCTCTTTTGGGGACCTTCCAATAAATTCTATGGACATTGTCTCTATCACAGGATAGTCCACGCCAAACTCCTCCCAGAGAATCCTCGGGTTTGCAACATACTCAAAAAAGAGAGAATCGGGAAACCTGTAATAATCAAAATGTCTTCGTCTCCTTAGGGAGGCGTCTATGATTTCCTGCATAAGGACGCTGTCTGCTGAAATAAGGTCTTTCGTGTGCATAGCATCCCACAATGATAGTAGAAAATCACGATCCTTCTTATACAATCTCCAGAATTTCAGGAGGGTTACTTGATTTCCGCGGGAACGGTTGAGGTTCTTTAAAAAACGTGTCTCAAATGAAGTGTCAGGCAGTTCTTTTAGCACCTCCGGATCTACAGCGGTTAGTTGTGCCTGACGAAGATTGTGAAGCGTATATGATGACTCTGGCGGCTTGTAGCTCGTGTCTCGCGGGACGGTTTCTTTTCCCTTTGTCCTGAGCCAGAATGAGGTATCAGGGATTGCAGTCCGCTCAAGGGTGAATGACAGCTGGGTTGTGGAGTTGGTATCTGCAAACCTCTCTATCTCAAAATTCCATAATGAGTCCTTGCCACACGATACAAAGAGGTCGCACTTTCCAACAATGATATGTGCCCTTCCGAAGTCATCAGTGTATTTATGGGCAACCCGGCGAAGAGATGAGTAGTTAAAGACCGATACCCAGACATCAGCACTCTCAACGGGTGCTCCATCAGAATCGCTCACAATCACAGATAAACCGGTGGTATCACTGTAATTCGGTGTCAAGTTGAGAACTGTATAGTTGTCTCCTTTAAAATAGACGATTTCGTCTCTCGGTAAAAACTCTCCCCAGGCGATACCCTTTATGATTGCTGTTCTACGCACATCTTCCCTGAACCATGTACCATCCAAGGGCGTCATCTCAGCACCTCCAAGAAAATACCATCCATTCCTCGTCCATACCTCGACCCAAGCATGGTTTGAATTCGTGAATGGCCAGTAAGGTGTAGACACATTCCTGGCAGGGATACTCACTGCCCTGCATGCCTTTATAAAAAGTATAGCCATCTCTTCGCACCGCCCAATGCCACGTTTTATTGTCATCTCTGCTGATTGATCCCACCCGGATGTTGGCTCATATCTCATCTGTTCGTATGCCCATTCGTTTATAGAAAGTGCAGCAGCTTTTATATCAGGACAGTTTTTAACCCGTTCGTAGAGCTCCTTTCCATAATGGAGGCGGAAGTACTCTAAAGGCTCTTGCGAAACACGGTAGGGAAGGATGTAGCGTTGAAATATCTCTTGTGGAATTGTCTTTCCCCAGGCAAGAGAATCCAGGTTTGTATGGAGGGCTTTCAGGTCAAGAAGAAAAGAATCTGCATTGAGACTAATAAGATCTATAGTTGGCATATCCTGAAGAAGCCACTCAATCCATTCTCGCTCATCTCCTTTCGCTTTTTTTACCAGCCGCTCAATCTCTGGATTGCGTTTTTTTGCTTCTTGCAGGGATAGAGCCCTTCCCTGAAGGGAGGATGAGATAGCAATAAAAAGCAATAATATGTAATTCTTTCCCATTTTAGTTGACGATGTTACACTACCTTTTTCTATTTCGTTGTGATTGCCCAGTGGTCATCCTGGTTCTATCGCTTTCATTTCGTTTTCTTTGTTAAAGATTATAGCACTAAACGGAGAAAAAGTCAAGGGAAAATTGAGATCTTTTTTTCTTGACTTTCTTACATTTTAAGGTTATAATCCTTAATAGGTTGCTTCTTTTGTGTAACCGTACCCGCCGGCAGGGAGAACGTTGAGGGCACAGAGGAACACCTGTAGGCACGATTTCAAATCGTGCAAACAAAACACAAATTGAATTTCCCGCCTGTGACGGGACAGGTGTGCCTACAGCCCCTAATTTATCCTGCTTGCCCTGTAGCGATAGCGTCTAGGGTGGAATGCGTGGGTTATTCCACCAGGACTCAATAACTATAACCTATTTGTGTTTACCCCGTTAAATAACATAGAAATAAACGCTAGAGTGATTACTAAAACGATTTTATTTAACGGGGTAAATCTG
>DAOUSS010000328.1 GCA_030627085.1 Candidatus Stahliibacteriota bacterium
AACCCAATAATAGGTGCAGCATTTACAGTACCTCCCATCTTTTCCCCCTTGTTTTGTCAAGTCCCAGTTAAAAACTTAACCACAAAGAACACAAAGTTCTTTTTTCTCGCCTTTGACGGGATCCCGCTTCTGCGGGACAATCCCTGTTAATTTTATTCTTCTTATTCACCTCTACTTTTTTGTCTGCAGTTTTTTCCATCTCATTACACTTTGACTAAATATTTTGGTAATTGTTTCAAAAAAATGTTGACTTTTGTAAAAAAGTTTGTTATACTTGAAACAAAGGTGGAATTTGCTCGTCTTATAATTATGAATAAAGATGGAGATAAAAACTTTCTTAGAAGACTAAAAAGTGGTGATAAACGGGCATTTGAGAGACTTTTCACCGAGTACAAGAATATGATTTATACCATCGTGAAGAGGATGGTATACAATAAAAATGAAGCTGATGATTTGGTAGCGGATATATTCATCAAGATTTACCAGAGTATCCATCGGTTTGAGGAGAAGGCCAAGCTCTCGACCTGGATGTACAGGATTGCCTATAATCACTGTCTCGATCACATAAGAAAGGCTAAAAGGGACCCACTCGAATCCTACGAGCCCTTGGATAGTAAATTTGACCTTTCCAGCAACGGTCTTGATGCTGAGAAAATGGTATTGAAGGAAGAGAGAGAACGAGTTTTGTATGCCATGGTTGATTCGATGCCCGAAAGATATCGGATGGTGTTAAACTTCTATTATTTTGAGGGGATTTCATACAATGATATAAGCGAAATTATGGGAATCCCAATGGGAACAGTAAAGACCTATCTCTTCAGGGCAAAGGCACATTTGAGAGAAAAAATGAAAAAAATGGGGGTTTTATGAATGAATGTAGAGAATACAGGCAAATGATCGTCCGCTTCTTTTCAAAAGACCTTACAAAGAAGGAAGAAAAGATACTGAATGGGCATCTGGAGAGATGTGAAATGTGTAAAAAAGAGTTTGTGTTGCAAGAACAAATGGAATCTATGCTTCGAAACAGACCCTTGTCCGAGGCCCCCGTCGCTGTTATTGAAAGAGTCCTCTCAATTATTCCCGAGAGGAAAGAGGTTTATGCGAGGCCTTCCTTCAGCTGGAGGGTGGCGGTTTCCATTGCATATGGTATAGCCGCTTGGCTCATCGCTGCACTCAGTTTTCATCTTGCGCATCAGCCGGGAGGCATCGGTGCCTTTATAGAGAGGATGTCAACTACAATGATTCACTTTTCTTTAACCCTTGAGAGCCCATCATTCGTTATAGGGACAGTCATATACTCTCTTGTCGTGTCTTTATCTTCTCTCTTCATTTTCTGGCGGAGCCAACTGAGACAAGTCTACACCGTGTAGACCACTACAAAAAACTTGACAAGTTGTCATTTATGCAATATAATACATTCAGACTAAAGACTATAGAAGTTTGTTAGTTGGTTAGTTTGTTAGTTGGTTAGAATAAACACCAAAAAACTTTCTATTCTTGCAAAAGCAAGCTTTTCAGGCTGTGCAAAAAGTAGGGATCTGGTAGCCGCAGACTTCAGTCTGCGAATAGAAGACGCTGTTCTGGATTCAATTTACGCATCT
>DAOUSS010000093.1 GCA_030627085.1 Candidatus Stahliibacteriota bacterium
TAACACGAAGTGTCTTTAACACAGAGAATTAATTTTCTCTCTGTGACCTCTGTGGTTTCTTTCATATCCTTTCATATTATTTTTGACAGTACCTAATGTTCATTATACCTGATTACACTGATTTACCAATGAGAATTTAATCTGTGAAATCAAGCATCGTTATAGGATGCCTTTAATAAATCTTTTCGATCTTAGTGCCTTTAAAGTAATGCATAAGAATTTCATCGTATTTTATTCCATTATATGCCATTATACTTCCCCCTATCTGACACATGCCAACACCATGTCCCCATCCTGCTCCATATAAAATAATAGATTTCTCGTCCTTTTTTACATAAAAACAAGAACTTAAAAGACAACTCGGAGATAATGCCATTCTTATTGATAGTTCACTTCGAATCCGGAATGTAGATTTGGTTCCCTTCACTTCAAGCAGCATTATGCGACCCGAATTACCTCTTTCGAGTGGTACAATATCAATTAATGTACCTATATCTCTGCCTGTTTTCTTTTTTATAATTTCTTTAATCTCATTCTTGGTATAGGTTACTTTCCATCTGAAACCCTCAACATTCTTTAAATAATCAGGAATTTTTCGGTTTATAATATTACACCACGCATCGGGCATTGAGTCTATAAATTTCCTCGCATTCTCCTCTGATGTGGCAGGATAAAATTTAATGACTTCATTTGGCTTTTTTGCATCAATTATTGTTGAGAGATATGGAATCTTTTCTCCAAACCATACATTCTGATAATCCTCTGTAATTCCCCCACAGATTGCAGCATATCTTGTATCACATATTTCTTGACCATATT
This sequence comes from Candidatus Stahliibacteriota bacterium, assembly GCA_030627085.1. Taxonomy (GTDB): domain Bacteria; phylum Hydrothermota; class UBA3073; order UBA3073; family UBA3073; genus UBA3073. The sequence continues at coordinate 820 of DAOUSS010000093.1, forward strand.
TGAGAACTTCCCCTCTTGTAAGAGAACAAGCCTCTTTAGCACGAGTTGTCTCTCTCACAAGTCCTTTATAATTTTGACAGTGATCATTATTACAGAGATCGTATGAGTCATTAAAATGATGTTTTTCAATGGTTGCAAAAACAGTTCCGCGGGCGATTACAGTCTGCGCCTTCAAAAGTTCTAACGGAGAATCCGGATTTGACTCAGAGGAATTTACACTTGCCAGATAATCTTCTACGGGTAATTCATTTATTGCAACAAGCCCTCCATAATTATTTACTCTGAATTCTAACCACTCTTTAAAACTCTGTGTCTCTTTATGTTCAAAGTGAAATCCCTCTCCAACCAGGACATCAAAAATGGTCATTGGATGCGTTGATTTTATCCTTATTATGTTACCTTCTACAACTTCCTTGCCTTTTGAATCGGTAATCTTTACTATACCGCCTTTTTCTCCAATAAAATCTTCAATTATGGATATTCCATTTATTTTCTCAAACGCTTCTTCTGCTATCTCCCTCTTTTCAAAATCACCGATGCATACCCAATATTTTCTATTATCACTTATCACCTTACCAGAAAACTCTACTTTTTTGCCCACTCGTATTATTTTATATTTTTCCATCTCACTCGGATTAGCAAGCTCTTTCAGTTCTTTTGTTACTACCCTATAAACAACTTTTGGGTTTTTTGACTGCAGAACCTTGACTTCCAACTTCTTATCGCCGCTTATATGTACTTCTTTATCTCCTGCATATATATAAGAATTACCTAAAAGGGATATTTTTATTTTGGGGGAAGTTTGAATAACTCCCACTCTTATTATTGGTGACTCCATTCTTCTATCCTCCTCTCTAATTTTCTCTGAAATACTATCCTCTTTGAATTGAGGTCTAATTTACTGTATTCAACTAAATGAGGTGGTATGATTTTATCCACTTTCAGGATAACAAGACCACGTGATGTCCTCATTTCTCTTATCTCGTTTTCATCCATTTCATCTAAAGTTTTTGTTATTTGGTCATCCTTATCCAATGTTGTAAATCCGCAATCTCCTCCTAATGGTTTTTTTGAGTTTTCAGAATATCTCCTTGCAACAGTCGGGAAACTATGTATTTTTAAGGCAGTCCTCACCAATGTTACCTTAGAAAGTGCTTTGACTTTGCCCCAGAATGACGAAGGTATACGGATATAGATGCTACTGTATCTGACCAATTTCGGAGAGAGAACAACTTCACTGTCCTCAATTTGAGTTTCTTTATACACCTCGTTATCTATTTTTTCAATAAGATTAACCTCATCTGCCTGTTCTTTTATAAAGTCGTTGTAGGTTTTTCCATTATCACGCAGACATTTGAAAAATTCAGATGTTGAGGTGAACGAGTCCTCAATATTTTTTATCCATCTATCTTCTTGCCTGTTTTTATCTATTCTTTTAGGCGCTCTTGGAAACTTGGGCACTAACGCAGGAATGGAAAATATTTTAGCTTTGATCTTGGACAAATATTTTTTTTCCTCAAAACAAGGCTTGCCCATAAACAAAACAAAACCATCAATGTCTAAACCCCTTCCCAGTTTTATCTCTTTTATCATCTCACCGGAAGTTTTTAAATAGGCGCCAAGGCCTGTATAGACACATTTATTTGTTGTAAGATAACTCGCCATTAATTTACCTACATACTCCAGATTTCCTCCATACGCCATTGGAATAGTGATATCTAATGGCCATTCCTTCCATCTTTGAGCACACCATTTATATGCTGTTCCCGGATTTGGGAAAACTGCTGCGGAAACAATTACTTCTGGTTTCTCTTTCTTTATTCCCTCCACCACCATCTCTACCAATTCTTTTATACTTTCTGACCTTTTTTCATTCCACATAATAAAATGATACGTATTCCATCTATCAAGAATGCTAATATCTCTTTTTACAAGCGAGGAAGGATCGTAGTAATGAGCCTTTCGAGAAATTATCAATGGGTCAACGGCTCGTCTGAGCTCGCCGAAGACTGGGTAACCGCTCTTCTGAGGAAAAAACAGCCCTACTGGGTATCGCACAAAATCAAAGTGTACACCATCTACATCATAATTTCTTGTCACTTCCATAAATATGTTATACATCCAGTCCTTTACTTCTTTTTTCCCTGCATCAAGATACATACCTTCAACGTTATGCCATATCATATCATCTTTTGTGTATTCAGACATAGACTTACCATTGTCATCAATTAAAAACCAATCGGGATGTTGATAAAGAATATGATTACTTGCCTTTGGTAACGCCTCTCTTGACCAGACAATGTAAGTATTAATCCATGCATGGACTTCTAATCCCTTTTTATGAGCTTCTTCTATAATATCTTTAAGTGGATCGAATAATGAATCGGTTAAGTTCTCGGAACGAGGTAAAATATCAGAATTGTAATATGCATATCCACCAACCACAATCTGGACAAAAAGCGTATTAAAATTGTTCTCCTTCGCGGTCTCAACAATCTTTCTTATGTTATCGGGAGATGCTATCTGGTATGCTATAACCCATATCCCTCTTCCCTCTGTTGGTTTGGGAGTGGGTCCAACAACTCTCTTTGGCAAGCAGCCCGATATCATAAGAACTATTATAACGAAATAGCCTTTCTTACAAACCCATCGCATTTTTCTAATCTCTCCTTTGCTGTTTTGTAATCCACATTTGCAAGAATCATTACTACGGCTGTCTTTGTATTGTATTTTGTCTCTTTTAGAAACCTTGATGCCTTATCATAGCCAACTCCTGTGACAATCATAACCGTCTTTTTCGCCCTTTCAATCAATTTTTCACTCGTAGGCTGAAGGTCTACCATCATATTCTCATATACCTTTCCGATCTTTATCATTGATGCAGTTGTCAACATATTAAGGACAAGTTTTGTGGCTGTGCCAGCTTTCATTCTTGTAGAACCCATAATCACCTCAGGACCGGTAACAGGACAAATAGCAACATCACAGGGAACTTTCAACTTATCCCTTGGGGTTGCGGTTATATATATCGTCTTTGCCCCTCTTTTTCTTGCCTCTTCAATTGCTCCTATAACATAAGGCGTTCGCTTACATGCGGTAATACCAACTACCGTATCAAGGTTAGTCACCTCCTTTTCTTCTATAGCCCTTGCTCCATCCGTTTTTTTATCCTCTGCACCTTCCACCGCTCGAACAAGGGCGCCGTATCCTCCCGCAATAATTCCTTGAATCTGTTCTGGAGAAGTCCCAAAAGTAGGTGGACATTCGGCGGCATCAAGCACACCAAGTCTTCCAGATGTGCCTGCGCCGACATAAATTAGTCTTCCACCCTTTTTAAGTGATTCCGCTATCATCTCCACTCCCTTTGCAATATAGGGAATCTCTCCCGCCACTATGGGTGCTACTTTCCTGTCTTCGTTATTGATGGCAACCAGAATCTCCTGTGTGGATTTTGAATCTATATCCATTGTATCAGGATTTCTCTGTTCTGTTATTATATTCTTGAGCTCGTCAAAAAGTTTTTTCATAGCAAATATCCTATCATCGCAGACTAAAGTCTGCGCCTACCACACTGGGAGAATTGGTAGCCGCAATCTTTAGATTGCGCTAAAAGATATAATCTAGTTATGGTAGCCGCAATCTTTAGATTGCGTACCATCGCACGACCCACGCCAAAGCGCAGGTACCCCGAATCTGCGCCTACTATGTTACAAAAACTGTGGTTTTTATTATATCAGATGTAACCAGTTATGTAACAAGAAATGAATTCTTCCAATAAGCAACGATATACGAGCCATTACAGTATACCCGAAGGTGGCTCCAAAGAATATCATAATAAATATAGTTCCTACCTTCGCACTAACACCAAGTACGCCTTTATGCTCTGCGGAGAAATAGAAATACGATATTGTCGTAACAACACCAATTATCATAATAACAATGTTCCATGAGTTTATAGGAACAATGGTAGCTTTCAATTGCGGGATCAAGATGCCCTGTATACTCCCTGTTATAGCCAATCCCACACCAACACCTACCGTGAAAGAAATTGGTATCCAACTTATCCGCCTTAAATTCGGAAACCATCTTGTCAGTATCATAATGCCCAGAATGGTCGGAATTAGCAGAAGGTAATTTTGAGCAAATCCCTCTTTTAAAACAGGTAAAACAAGCTTCGGATAAATGGTAAAATACCAGGTCTGTATTAAGAGATAAGCAACTGAACTTCCAACAAAGGTATGCTCTGCAAATCTATAGAAAGGATTATCTCTGTACAAAAAGGAAAAAATGCAGAGAGTAAGAAATGCAGCTATCCATATTCCGATTACAGTAGCCATAGAATCTCCTTTGAATATTATTTATTCTATATCTTTTTTCGTCTTTCAATAAAATAGAAGATGTTTCCAATAATTACGAGCACAAGGATGAGTACGTGCATAAAAGATTGGGCAGGCATCCCGGATGTAGCAACACCCGGACTGCCTATCAGTTTTTCATATTCAGCAGCCCCTTTTAAGCCACCAATAAGACCTTCAATCTGTCCGGCATTAAGATAAGGATAGAAACTGGTAGCCATCACTGCAGTACATCCTGCAATTAATCTCTGCTTGAAGCGCGCCTGAGCAAACATAATCCAGCTCTCTAATGTGCTGCCAGAACAAAGGTCTATCATAATAGAAATATCATTGTAGTTATGAATACCCTCCATCATAGGAAGGGCATCCAACGGGGTGCCTGCGTAATCAGTTGGAAAGGCATCTCTTATCTCTTCTCCTATTGCAACGATTACAACATCCAAGCCAGGCTTAAATCCCAATATTACATAGTCTACACCATATTCTTTATTATACTCACTGGCTACCTCATCCAGAGCCATTGCACCTATAGGAACACCAAGCGCATAAACACTCATAAGTAGCACTTTTATATCCTTTGAAAAGAGATGCCTTAAAACCGCAGTTGTCATTGGATACAACTCTGGCATAGTGCCAGCTTCGTAGTCAGTGGAAAGTAATACGATAGAACCGGGTTTCAATTCATCAATTTTATCGTATGCAAGTTGAACGGGTGGACTTACCCTCACTGGCATTGTTATTTTTATAACCAACGGAATGGTTACTACTATAGCAACCAGTAAATATATTATGCGTCTATTAATACTCATCCTAAAATATGTGTTAATTTTTGAAACCGCTGATAAACGCCAATACCATAAATCCGAAATCCTAATTTCTAAATTCTAAACAAATCCCAAATTCAAAATTCCAATATTTCAAACTGTTTGGACTTCGGCGAGGCTTCGACGGTGAGCTCAGCCGAACCGCTCAGTCGAGCCGAATTTGTAAAATTGGAGAATTAGAATTTGTTTAGAGTTTAGGATTTCGTGATTAGAA
>DAOUSS010000246.1 GCA_030627085.1 Candidatus Stahliibacteriota bacterium
AAGAGAGATTGCCACACCTCTCTTCGAGAGATTCGCAATGACGGAAAAAAACAAAAGATGAGATTCCGGACCAAGCCTGGAATGACAGGAAAAAGGAAAAGAGCGCAACGACGATGAAGCTGTCGTTTTCTATGTTGTAGGGCGAATTTCTTCCTCTTCTACTTTCATAATTATGGGAGAGAGAAAACCGATTATTGGAATTATGATTGTAAAAATTCCACCAGCAAAGGCAAGAAGTGCAATTGCACCACCTTTGCCTTGTCCAAAAATTGAAGACAGTTTTGTTGTATTATTAAAAAAAGCAGGTGTTAAAAATCTATCTACAATTATGCCACTGCTTGCCATCGGGAGTGTGGCAGTCCCAGTATTAAAACAAAAGGGGCAGCTAATAGCTGCCCCTTAAAAATTTATTTCTTTTTTATTTATCCCCCGCCGTACGCAATTGTTATTGTCCTTGTGTCTGGGTCCCAGTTAATGATGCAGCCAAGAGATTCTGTAACAAACCTTAAAGGCAACATTGTTCTGTCGTTTACAATAATTGGTTTTACATTATGGTTATCTGAATCAATGTATACCATAGTGCCATTTACTTTTGCCCTTGGACTATCTATCCATAATTCAATCGTTGCATCGCTAAAATTAATTGTGACCTTTCTCTCTGTACCTTCCCAATCTATTGTACCACCTAATGCTTCAACTATTGCTCTGATTGGGACAACTGTTCTCCTCCACTCAGGAATAATTACAGGTTTTGTTCCTCTTCCAGGATCTATCTCCTGGCTCTTCCCGTTTACGGTCATTATTGGATTATCAGGTTGAAGTGTAATAGTAATTGTTTGAACAGATGGAGTATAAGTTACTGTGATTGTTTTGGTTGATTCATTTCCTTTTTTATCTAATGCAATTATTATTATAGTATTTGTTCCTTTTATGAGGTTAATTGTTTTGCTAAATGAACCGTTAGAAGCAACAGAAACTTCACTGCTGTTTACTGTTACCTTTTCAATACCTGATTCATCTGTTACTGTGCCTTTTACAATAACAAGATTAGTACTGACTGTAGAGTAATTAGAAGGAGAAGAAACAGTTATCTCTGGTGGAGCTGTATCTATATGCGGAACAATGCTAATCACATTTGAGACAAAATAGTTTGGAGGAGTTTTGTCGTCAAAGCTCTTTACAAAATAGTAGTAATTTACCCCATTTTGCACATTATTGTCTACATAATTATTGTTCCCGATGTCAAACTCCTTAATAAGTTCCCACTCTGTGTCGTTCTGCGCACTTCTGTAAACTTCATATCCACTTACTTTTACCTTATCAGGAAATTCATCCCAGTGTAAAAACACAGACAGATTTTCACTCTCTGCTGAGAACACATTTTTTTCCCATTGGAACAAACCATCCCAGGAAGCAACAATTATGGTGCCGCTACAAATAGATAGATCAAGAACTCTTGATGAAGAAAGAACGCTCCCAAGAGGCTTCCATTCCTCACCTTTGTTGGAAGAATAGTATATGCCATATGAGGTAGTACAATACATTATGCCACTGCTAAAATCATATTTTATATCGGTAATATTAAGATCTGTAAGGCCATTGTTTTTTTCTTCCCACACAAGCCCGCCGTCTTCTGAATAGAGCAAACCTAATACCCAGGTACCGATAAACAGCTGTTGCTGATCATAAAAAATTGAAGTGATATCTGTACCGGGCGTATCTGGTATTTTTTCCCAGGTTTCTCCATTATCTACTGAAAAGAACAACCCGCCGTTCTCAGAAAAACCTGTCCCGGCAAATATCTTTTCACCGGAAATATATAGACTGTATATATTCCCTTGCACCTGCCCTTCTCCTACTCTTATAAAACCGGCATTATCCATCCTGTATACTCCGTCACTGCTTCCAATAAAAAGTGCTTTATCCGATTTTGCCAATGCATATATGTGCTTATTGATACCTAACGGCTTCCACTTGTTAAGTATCCGGACAAAAACATCATTATCGCTTCCCGCATATATTTTTGAATCGAATTCTATAAGGCAATTTATATTTTCGTCTGGCAGTCCTATAACAAAAAATTGTCCCTTTTCATTTTTTTGCATTACGCCACAGCTTGTGCCAGCTAAAACAACATCACCACTGCATAAAACACAATTAAACAGAAGGGTATCAACATTAAAACTTTCTTTCAGAGAATTAACTGTTTTCCCTGCATCCGTACTTTTTAAAATAGAATTTTCTGACCCAATAAACATCGCCTTTTTATTGTTTGGATCAATTATAAAAGAGAGAACATCTGGCAAACTACCGAAACCTACCGGCACACTCCAATTAACTAAATCTCCGGAATAGTAAATACCAGCAGTTAAAGAAACAAGATAAGCCCCATCATCCACAGGAACAATCGCGTATATTATTGTATTGCTAAATTTATGTATCTTGCTAAACACGACCCCGTCTTCACTCTTATACAATTCAACAATAAAAGACTCACCCCCAAGTATCCATTTTATTGCGAGAATACTGCCTTTTGATTCCGCTATAAACGCAACATTATCTCCCTTAAATGCTGTATTTTCGGCCAACTGTCCATCCTTAACAAAGAAAAGTCCATCCATAGTCGCAACGTAAAGATAATTTTTAGCTAGTAGAATACAATTAACAATTAATAGATTTGCATCTACAATGGTATCAAATAAATCTGACTGATTTTTCATTAACACCTTGCCAGATCCAGTGCCAATATACAAATTGCCATTAAACACGCAG
>DAOUSS010000318.1 GCA_030627085.1 Candidatus Stahliibacteriota bacterium
AGACACCTGGAAATCTTAACGCCAACGACTCACAATCTGCCTAAAAAACATAATGGGGAATCCAATGAACAAAAAGTTGGAAAGCCTGTATCAATGGATTCATTCTATTTCTATCACAACACTTTGGGGCATTCCCAAATATTATGATTATTCAGTTTATTCTTATACTAAATCTTCTTGGACACCAGAATGCTTCCGGTATAATCAATGTCAACTCCGAGGTAAGTAATGGAATTTACCCGATAGAGAAGATAGCAGACCTTGCCCAAAAGAGAGGGATAAAGGTTGTCATCTTTACTGACCATTTTCTTGAGAGGTTTGAGTATGGTATTCCACCATTCAGGAAACTAATAAAAAAATCCATAAGAATGAAGTGTATAAGAAGTTACGGAACAAAGAGATATTTGCAAGAGATAGAGGAAGCCAGCGCGTCTTTTCGCAATATGGTGCTCATCCCGGGATGCAAGGTCCGCCCCTTATACTACTGGACCGGAAGTCCACGGGAGAATCTTACCCTCCACAATATACAGAAGAAGTTTCTAATCATGGGTCTTTCCGCTGATGCATTTAAAAATTTACCGGTAATCGGTAACAGAAGGCTTGAATATGATCAGTATCATGGCGATGTTGGATATGGTCCCTATCAGGATGTCATAGATTACACAGTGGATAATGGCGGTCTTATATTCTGGGTACTACCCGGGGCAGAGGCAAAGGAAAAGATAGGAAGGGTGACAGTTTCTATGCCCTCTTATCCGGAAGGTCTCCTTGAGACTTATAACTATACAGGTTTTGGTATACTATACGAGGGGATGAAAACCATTGGTATCCCCGGTGGAACATGGGATAAGGTTCTTATGGAATATGTAGATGACGAGAGGGAGAAACCTGTCTGGGCAATTGGAGAGATTGATTATCATCATGAGGGAGAGGCAGGAGGGAAGAGGATAGAAGATGTTCAGACGGTTTTTCTGCTTGAAAACCTGAACAGGTCTTCAGTTATGAATGCCCTTAAAAATGGTAAGGTGTATGCCTTGAGAAGGGCGAAAGATTCTGCCCTTTCATTGGATGAGTTTAGTATAAGCGGTGCTTTTATGGGAGATGAGGTAACCCTTTCAAGTGCACCAGTATTAAAGATAAAAATCTCTGCTTCCCCGTCAGATTCCCAAAGAGTGGTTGTAAAGATAATAAGATGCGGGGAGGTAATAAAGATACTTGACCTTGTCACTCCTTCGGAGATCCGCTTTAAGGATGAATATTTCAAGAAGGGAAAGATGTCCTATTACAGACTTGAGATAAGAGGTGAGAAATCAAAGCTCATACTCACCAATCCGATATTTGTGAAGTTTGAGGAGTAGACGCAAATATCTCTTCGAGAATCCTTCCAGTAACCGCCCCAAGAACATAATAGATGAGGGTTGTAGGGCAAGGCTTCAGCCTTGCGATAAAGCAAACCTAAAGGTTTGCCCTACATGCTACATCAAAGCAAACCTAAAGTTTACCCCGCCACAGGCGGTGGGTTTGCCCTACATTCTGTAAAATTTAGTCTTTTTTATTGACAAACTTGGATTTTGGGTGTATAATAAATATAATCGTAAGATCTTTGAAACTGTAATGTTGCTGGCCCATCCGAGTCCTTCGGGAAATGCAGGCACGCCTGTCCCGTCAAAGGCGGGAATTTCAAATCGTGCAAAAATCAATAATTAACCGCAGATTTACCCCGTTAAATAGCTGAAGTTTATTTTTATTTCACAGGGTGAACCCCGTTAA
>DAOUSS010000091.1 GCA_030627085.1 Candidatus Stahliibacteriota bacterium
TAAGTTATTTTCTGGCGTGTTTTTTAATTACTTAATTACCCAATAACCTAAATACGGTTTTTGATATAATCTGTGTCTATCTGTGGTTTAATGGATATTCTGGTGTAATATTAAGATTGGATACGCCAGAGATTTTGGTCTTCTTTCTTTCTTCTTGCTACATAGTTATTCACTTCAAGTAAGGCATCCACCGATGCACCAGCATCTCCCCAGAATCCCTTAAAAATTTCATAAGTCAGTCTTCCCTGTTTTATATATTCATTGTTGACGTCTGTGATCTCCAGTTCACCTCTCGCTGACGGAGTGAGTTTTGGAATGATATCAAATACCTCACTTGTATACACATATACTCCAATGACAGCATAGTTCGATGGGGGAACCTTCGGTTTTTCCACTATTCTTTTCACTCTTTTCCCTTCCATAACCACAACTCCATATTCTCCCGGATTCTCTACTTCTTTTAAGAATATCATAGCGCCATCTTTGAAATTGGAGACGCCCTCCTTTATGGAACCGTTGAGTATGTTATCCCCAAGTATTACACAGAAACTATCATCTCCAACAAAGTTCTTTGCATGATAGAGTGCATCAGCAATACCGCCTTCTCTCTCCTGATATGTATAACCAAGCCCTTTGAGCCCAAATTCTCTTCCGTCTCCCATCAATCTTAAAAACTCACCCGCCGAATTTCCGCCTGTAACTACAAGAATTTCATCAATACCAGCTTCCCTGATTGTCATAATAGGATAATATATCATTGGAAGATCATACACCGGCAGAAGATGTTTGTTTGTAATCTTTGTTAAAGGATACAGTCTGGTTCCAAGTCCCCCAGCAAGCACGACACCTTTCATAATACCCCCCATTCAAAAGTAATCAATGACTAATTTCTAATGCCGAATTTCTAAATCCTAAACAATATCTAAATCCCAATTTTCCAAATTTTTCCAGATAAGTCGGGATCGTTTGGAATTTATAATTTGGAATTCGTTTAGAGTTTAGGGTTTCGAATTTAGAATTTTTGAATTTCAATCAGTGGAATCTGTGCACTCTGTGGCTATGATTTTTGCTTTCTATTCATACCTGTTTCAACAACGCCTTTGCATGTTTCCTTGCACTCTCGGTTACTTCCTTGCCTGCAATGAGTCTGGCAATCTCTTCTTCTCTGTCTTTCCCTCTGAGTTCTTTCACTGTAACATAAGTCTTTCCACTCCGCAAAACCTTATCCACTCTTATATGGGTATCTGCCTTTGCTGCGATCTGTGGCAAATGAGTTATGCAGATAACCTGATGTCTTTCTGATAGCTCTTTCAACTTATCCCCAACTGCATCTGCCACCCTGCCTGATACACCTATATCTATCTCATCAAATATAAGGGTAGGAATCCTATCCACCTCTGCAAGAACCTTCTTGAGTGCAAGCATACACCTTGACAGTTCACCTCTGGAAGCGATCTTGGCTAAGGATGCCATCTCCTGGTCAGGGTTGGCAGAAAATATGAACTCAACTGTATCCTTACCAGTTTCTCTAATACCAGTCTGCTCTACTCTCACATCAAATCTCGCCTTTTGCAAACCCAGGTCAGCAAACTCGGACATCACAAGCTTCTTAAAATTCTGAACAGTAGACATCCTTCCTTTTGATAAAATTTCTGCCCTTGTATCTATTTCTTTGTTTATCTCCGCTACCTCCATCTCTATTTCGTTCTTCTCTTCCTCATTTACATGGAGATGCTTTAACCTGTTCCTCAGTTCGTCTCTTTTCTTCACCACACCCTCAAGACTCCCACCAAATCTCCTTTTTAGCTCTTTCAATTCCATAACACGAGTTCTTATTTTTTCAATTTCCTCTGGATCAAGGTCTATCTTCTCCGTATAGGAAGATAAAAGGGAATCTATATCTTTTATTTCATAGTAGATATTCTCCATCCTTTTACCCAGTACATCGACCTGAGTGTCTATTCGAATAAGTTCAGCTATTAGATTGCGGACTCTTGTGATACCGTCCTCAATTCCTCCATCCTCTGAAAGAATTGCACGACACTCATCTGTAATCTGCAAAAGTTTCTCAGCATTTTCGAGAACCCGAAGTCTCTCTTCAAGTTCATTATCCTCATCAATTTTAGGATTCAGGCGTTCTATACTTTCCAGTTCCCATTTTATGAATTCCTCTGTTCTTTTTGTCTCTTCGATCTTCTTTCTTAATCTTTCAAGCTTTTCCGAACGCTCACATAGAAGTCCGTATAATTTACCGAAGGAATCCACTTCATTTTTGAGCCCCGCAAAATCGTCAAGAAGTCCAAGTTGGACACCGGGAGAGAAAAAAGACTGGTGAGAATGACCCCCAACCATATCAATAAGATTTTTTCTCATCTCATTTATGACTTTCAGGGAAGCAAGCGAGTCATTCAGGTAATATCGTGTCCTCTCCTTCACATCTGTCTTGATTATTACGATATCCTTCCGTACGCCAAGTTTGGAGAGAGACACACCACAATTTTTGAAAGAGGATTCAATATGGGTATCCTTTTTTATTTCTCCCCGTGGCCTTTCACCGAGTGAGAATCCAAGTGCATCTATTATTATTGACTTACCCGTGCCTGTCTCGCCAGTAATTACAGTTAGACCTGGAGAGAAGGAGAGAGAAAGCTCTTTTATGATGGTATAGTTATGTATATAAAGTTCTTGTAACATCTGTTATTAATTAGTGTCCGGTAAAAATTCACAAGGAGAAAGGGAGCCCCATTTCTCCTTGCTTACATCATTTTTTCACCTGAAACTGATTATAATATAAAAAAGGGGAAATGTCAAGTCAAAAATGACATTCCCACGAAGGCACAAAGGAGGGAAAGTGAATATACCAAATGCAAGATTCATCATCCATAAAGGGTTCTTGAAATAGTCTCGTTCTAAAGGGCATAAGAAGAAAGAAAAGAAATATTATGGAATCGACCCTATAAGATAACCGAACAATATAAAGAGTAAGAGTTTCACCGGTTCTCTATTATTATACCCAAATTCTCCTTTCTCCTCCGCGAAAGAATAACTTGAAGTTTGGAAGGGTTCTAACCAGAAGCAGGAGCAAGGCAGAACATACTACTAAAAATGTAGCCAAATCTGCCTTGAGCATGATGAACGAGGTTGGGGCCAGCACAAGAAAACTAAGGAGTCCAAGGGTGGGAAAGTGTGTAAAGAAAATTGTGATTATTGCACCAGAAGCAGCAATGCACAGGGTAATGGGTGAAAGCAATCCTATGACTCCCAATGTCGGACTAAACCCCTTACCACCCTTGAATTTAGAATAAACAGGAAAATCATGCCCAATAACAGCTGAAAGTCCAGTGATGGATATAAGGAAATCTGATCCTCCAATAGTTCTCAATAGAAGCATAGGAATGATAGCCTTCATAGCATCGCAGATAGCAACTATCACTCCATATATCTTACCTATGTTTATAAATACATTTGCTGCCCCCGGATTTCCACTTCCCGTCTCTCTCAAGGAAATTCCCTTTGCCTTTGCGATGATGTGGGCAAAGGATACGCTTCCAAGTAAATAAGCCAATAGCGGGAAAAGTAGTTCTTTTGACATAATTAACCTCCCCTGGGATAATAGGATATGCCCCATGCCCCGGGACCCACATATACACCAACAATGGGGTTAAGCTTCAAGATATGTAGCTCACTTATGGAAAATTCCTTTCTGATGGATTCTTCTAATTCCCGGCAGATTTTCTCATCTGTGGTATAACCAAGTAAAACCTTCAACTTATTAGATTTATATTTTGCAAGGTCTTCTCTTATCTCGTCCTTTATCTTCGAAATTATCTGATGTTCTGTCCTTGCTCGCCCAAACGGGATTACCTCGCCATCAGCAAATGTGACCAGTGGAATTATTCTCATCATTGCACCGAGAAGTGCTTTACCTTTACCCAGTCTTCCGCCTCTATGCAAGAAATTGAGGTCAGGAATTGCAAGAATCATTTTTACCTTTGATTTCACTTCTTCTGCCTTCGTCTTTATACTCATAATATCCTTTTCACTAAAAGACTCAATTGCTGCTTCAAGAACAATCATACCCTCTCCCAGAGTCGTTAAACCTGTATCGAGCACCTCTACTTTCACTTTATCCTTCACCATCTCGGCAGCAGTGAGTGCCGAATTATAGGTTCCACTCATTTTTGAAGAAAGATGAACCGATAGAATAGCGTCAGTGTCCAGCTTTTTACCTGTCTGCCGACAGGCAAGATATGTATTAATTAAATCCCCGGTAGGAAGAAGCGTTGTTCTGGGCATTTCTCCTTCCTTTACCCTTTTATAAAATTGGTCAGGTGGGATATCTGTCGCCTCTTCATCCCCAAAGTACAAGGGATGCTTTAATATAGTGATGTCGTACTTCCTGACAGCAGGTTCTGGTATACTGCTTGCGTCATCGGTTACAATCTTTATCATAAAATCCTCCTTATTCTGCTGAGACTATATATTGATAAAAAGGTTGTCCTCCATAATAGAGTTCAAAGTCCTTCTCGTTAAATTCGTCTTTCAATCCTTGAAGAAGTGTTTCTGCATCCTCTTTTTTTATGTCAACTCCATAAAAAAGGGTAAATATCTCTCCTTCCATCTTCCCTACCAGTTCAAACACCGCCTCATTTATGTTTTTGTGAACCTTTACCACCTTTTCAAATATAGAGATAATATCACCTTCGTTAACTTTTTGGGTTCCAAATTGAGCATCCCTTGCCGCATTTGTAACCCATCCCGTCTTTACACTTCCTATCGCATCTCTCATATTTTCTTCATTTTCTTCTGGTTTTAACTCTGGATTATAAGATAGGAGGGCATTCAGTCCCTCAGGGACAGTTCTCGTGGGAATCACAACACCACTTTTATTGCTACATTTTAATGCCTGTTCACAAGCAGGGATTGCATCGCCATTACCAGGGAGAATAAAATAGAAGTCCTCGGAGTTAAGGTATTCCAGTACCTCTTTAGTACTCGGGTTTGATGACTTTATTACTTCTGCACCCATACTTTTTGCAATTTCACATAGACCGTCTCCCGGAAGGATAACTACCACTCTTTGATGAATCTCTGTTTCTACTTCTCGTTTTGCAGCAATAAACTCGTGCTGTTGCTCTTCCATATCTTCAACAAACCTATCATCTATTTCTCCATGCCTTGAACATATCTCAAATATCCTTTCTGGCTCGTTTGTATGAATATGCACCTTTGTAATAAGAGGTGAACCAACAACAAGAATGGAATCTCCATAAGGAGCAATCTCTTCTTCAAAAGGCTTTTTTTGAATGTTTTTCCCCCGAATGAGGCATTCAACATCGTATCTGTATTCAATCTTTCTTTCCCAGACTGAGATAAGCCTTCTGGCAAATTGCTTGAGTGCAGGGATTGATTTTATCTTCCGGTTCTTTACGAGACCCAATGCCCTTTCCCATGCAAGATCCATCCCCGGGGGTCTATTTTGCCATATCTTAACCATCCTTTCACCAAGATTGAAAAGATTTCTTATTCTGTAAATACTCTCTATTGAAGCCAGTGTTTTCCATATATAAAGCCTCTTTGATATAGGAGGCACTATATTATCTTTGAGATCAAACTCTCTTAATGAATAGAGCGCGCCCTCAAGAATATATACAAATCCTTGTCCACCAGCATCTACTACTCCCGCATCTTTGAGCACGGGAAGCATCTCAGGGGTCTTCTCAAGGGTAATGCTTGCTGTCTCTACTATGTCTTCGAGAACCCTTATAAAATCCTTCCCTCTCCTTGAACTTTGAGTTGCACATCTTGAAGATTCCTTCATAACCGTAATAATCGTTCCCTCTACTGGATTTCTTATCGCATTCCTTGCAGATTTTTCGCCTTCTTTAATTGCAATCCCAAAATCCCGTGTGTCTATCTGCTCTTTATGTTTTACTGCATCCATAAAGCCCTTCAGAAATTGAGAGAGAATTATACCCGAATTCCCTCTCGCAGCCAGGAGGCTATTTTCTACAATGTCCCCATCTCCAGACAATGCCCCCTGCAAAGTAAGGGTCATATTTGAGCCCGTATCACCATCTGGAACCGGAAAGACATTCAGATTGTTGACCCATTCCTTCTGGGACGAGAGTCTCTCACATCCTCCCTTGAGAAGGCTTCTCAATATTTCAAAATCGATTTTATCTATCATTTCACTTAATCGCAACCAGGACAGGCTGTGCAAAAAGTCAAATTTCAACAGGGTAGTCGCAACTTTTAAGTTGCGCAAATTGAATCCAGAACAGCATCTTCTATTCGCA
>DAOUSS010000111.1 GCA_030627085.1 Candidatus Stahliibacteriota bacterium
TATTTTTAACCAGTTAGTGTCAAAACTTTTATAATTACCTTAAATTATAGCCTATTTTTGTATGATTGTCAAGAAAAAAATAACCGCAGATTCACCCCGTTAAATATTTACAAAATTAAGTACAAGTGATCATCTCTGATACTTTATTTAACGGGGGAACCACAGAGACCGCACCTGCCTGACGGCAGGCAGGGAGTTCACAGAGAAAAAGAAGCTCTTTATTTAACAAGGACTTTAAGAGAATTTTAAGAGACAAAGAAATACATAGAGACTAACCACAAAGACACAAAGGGCACGAATAGGATAAATATTAAAATTCAAAATGAAAAATGCAAAATAAAAATCCAAATATTAAATGAAGATAGGTAGGAGGTATTGGTCTTTGGGTCATTAGGTATTGGAATTTGACATTTTATTGGAAATTGGTAATTGGAAATTTGACATTCTAAGTGGTGTCTTAATGGGTAATTCTTTAATTAAGTGGTCAAAAAAAACTTGACAGTTTAGCATTTTTGTGGTATCATATAAAAATAAATTCACTGTTAAAAGACTGCGAAAAAGATGAAGCCTATAAGATATATTGCCTTGTCTTCTGTTATTATTTTACTCTCTCAGGGCGTTCTTCTATCTCATCCTCAGGAGGGTACCATAGTGGGATATGTATATGATGCGGTGACAGGTGTTGGTTTACCCGGTGTTAACCTTATTCTCGAGGGAACAACAAAGGGAGCAAGCACAGATCCAGATGGTGCTTTCAAGATTTCTCATATCCAGCCGGGGACATACACACTTACTGCCTCTATGATAGGGTATAAAGATAAAAATTACAGAGTAGAGGTGGCAGGAGAAAAGATAGTGAGGATGGATTTCTATCTTGAGGAGACCGTTATAGAGATGAAGGGGATAGAGGTGGTAGGGGAGAGGCCAATGATAGAGAAGGAGGTGACCGCCTCTCAGAGGATTATGGATACACGGACGCTTGAGGCACTTCCCGTTCATGATGTAAGAGGCGCACTTGCAACCCGTGCAGGAATATCTGGGGAGGGCACCGATATACATATAAGAGGGGGGCGGGCGAGTGAAATTCTTATGATAGTGGATGGTATACCCGTGAGGGACCCACTCTCAGGCACTGCCTTTGGAATGTATCTGCCTGTTTCGTCTGTCAGTGAGGTAGAAGCACTTACAGGTGGTTTTAATGCAGAATATGGTCAGGCGATGTCAGGAGTAGTAGATGTAAAATTGAAGGAGGGCAGTGATCATTACCATGGGAAGATAGGATTTTCATCAAGCGGACCATTCTGGTATTTTGATAGAACAACGATACTACAACTGGAGGGTCCGGAATACATAACGAAAATGCTTCTGCCGGCTATGGGTATTCGCATACCTGGAAAGATCTCTTTTTTTTCAAATCTCTATGCAAGATTCTCTGATACATATCTGCCCCATACCGATAGTTTATACTCAAGTGTGTTTGAAACCTCCAAACTCTCTCCAAGAGAAGAGAACACGCTGTCAGGCATTCTGAAATTCACCTGGTCTCCCACCGATAACCAGAAACTTGCCCTTTCACTTTCAAGGTCTATAGAGATAAATCAGGGTTACTTCCTCTCGAGAAGTGAGTATCCTTTTGCATATGGATTCCCATACAGATATAAGAATATACTCGATAATTATCTGACATTTACAAGGGATGGTAATCAGGTTACCCTTTCATACCATAATGTTCCAAATTTACAGACCTTTTATGACATAAAATTTTCAAGATTCTTCACAAACCTCCGCATAGATGTTGGAGGGAAACATTGGTCGAAATACGATGAGTTATTGGATATATATCCCTCGGGAGATAGCCTGACTGCTCGTGGTGACGGATTCTGGGACATTGGTGATGCCCCTTACTGGCATGATCATTATGTTGAGACATATACAGGTAAATTTGATATAACAAGGGCAATAAGCCCTGTATATAGCATTAAGACGGGGCTACTCTTACAAGGTTTAGAGATTCAGTGGATAGATATTCACTACCCATGGTTTGCTTCACCGGGTGGGCTGGGTCTAAACAATGATATATACAAGGCACAGGGATTAGATGGTGGGATCTACTTTCAGAATCAAATATCCTTTGCGGGTATGATTGCGAATCTCGGGATAAGACTTGACTTCTGGGTGCCCGGAAGGTATCTTGAGGATGGTGTTAAAAATACTCTTAAAAAAGAGGATATACCTCCAATCGTAGAACAGGAATATAATGCATATCTCGATGACAACCCGAGAATACCCTTTACAGACTATCACTTTAAGGCACATTTCTCTCCGAGGGTCGGTATATCATATCCCATTACAGATAGAGACAAGTTTTTCTTCTCATACGGTCATTTTTCGCAGCTTCCTGACAGAAAATTTGTGTGTTCAAAACTGGGAAGAAGGGCCACCTCAACCTACGAACTTGTAGGAAATCCTAACCTAAATCAAACAATAACTGTTGCGTATGAGCTTGGTCTGGAGCATCTTTTTGGAGAGCATACAAAGCTTGTAACTACAGCATATTACAAGGATATCTTTAACTACCCTACTGCCCAGAAGGTACCGGGAATTCCACCAAATCCTGATTTCTGGATGTATTTTAATTCTGATTATTCGAGGTCTCTGGGACTTGAAATAACTCTTGAGAAGAGACTTTCCCGAAACTGGTATAGTGATATTGAATTTACTCTCTCGCAGAGTAAGGGCAGAACTTCTACCGCAGAAGATATATACTGGAGAGGAAAGGAGGAGAGTTTAAAAGAATGGTATCTAATATGGGATAGACCTCTCAAAGTCTTCGGGTCCCTTGGTTATATAATGAGAGATAATGAAAAATTGAACATTTTTGGGCTTACTATACCAGGTAGTCTAAATGCGAACCTTTCCCTGTCTCTCCAATCAGGCAGAAGATATACCCCTCAGGATACCTTTGGAAACAGAGGAGAACTTAACTCCGGTATCGGACCTTACTGGAGCAGAGTAGATATAGAGTTAAAAAAGGGAGTAAGGCTTTTTAAATTAAAATTCAATATCAGTCTCAAGGGCAGGAACATATTCGACTACAGGAATGTCTATTATATAAATCCTATAACTGGCAGAGATTATAGATTGGATGACCCTCTTCCTCCATATACAGATGAAGAGGATATGCTCAATCCTGCAAGATACAGGGAAGGCAGGAGCGTCAAAATTGGGATTGGTCTTGATTTTTGAATCGAGAACAGATATAAACACGAATGCCACGAATGGACGAATTTCGCCAACAAGTTTTATATTTTTATATTCGTGTTATTTGTTAATTTGTGTAATTCGTGTTCCAGAATTAAAAAATGTGATGCGGTATAAAACACGACTTATATCTTACGCTGTAGTAGGAGTAGTTCTTTTGTGCTCTTCTCTCTACGCAGATATCTTTGAGATACTGGGAGGGCAGAAGGTCGGAACTACATCGCTTGCATTCCTCAAGATTGGCGTTGATACGAGATCGGAAGGAATGGGACAGACGCTTGTTTCTACATCAAGGGATGCGTCAGGGATATATTTTAACCCAGCAAACGCATTATCCTCCACAAGTGGTCTAACATTCTCCCATATTGTCTGGTTGGCTGATATTGGTTATGACTATTTGGGTCTAACAAAGAATTATGGTAACTATGCAATAGCCCTGCAGTTCTCTAATCTCTCAAGTGGTTATATTGAAGAAACAGATGAGCTCCATCCCTTTGGGACAGGTAAGTATTTCAGATTTGCGGATAATCTCCTCTCTTTGACCTATGCATTCAGAATAATAGATAGATTCGCTATAGGTATTAGTGTAAAAGGGATAATGGAGACCCTGGCAGAAATTAGTTCTTACGCCTTTACACTGGATATTGGGACTGTTTACAATGTTGGTTACAGGGATATAAAAATTGGGATGTCCTTACTGAACATGGGTTCGGATGCAAGGCCAAAAGGTGAATATACAGTAGACGGAGCGAGCCGTAGCTATGAAGCATATCCTCTTCCAATTGTTTACAGAATTGGCACCTCTGGAAAACTATTTAAGAATCTCCTTATTGCGGTAGAGATGGATAAGCCCTCTGATAATGTTGAGGAATTTAAGGTTGGGTGTGAATACTCTTTATCCCCGTTTCTGCAGCTGCGGAGTGGATACAAGTTGAATGCAAAAAGCCCTGGTAGTAGTGGTCTATCTTTTGGGGCTGGTTTTGTCCTTCCCTGGTATGGCGAAGGACTCTTTGTAGATTATGCGTTTAGCGAGATGGGTTATATCGGAGAGACCCACAGACTTGGAGTGAGTCTGGGATTTTGAAATGCTGTTTTGACAACTGTAGGGCAAGGCGTAGGGCAAGGCTTCAGCCTTGCATTAAAGCATCAAAGCAAACCTAAAGGTTTGCCCTACATTTTACCAGGATTATTATGAGGTTCATTGCACCCATATTGACTTTTCTTTTTCTCTTTGGTTGTGGTAAGAAGTATCCCATACCTTCTGAGTATGACTACAGCCTTCCTCCAGAAGAATCCTATGTGCTTGTTGATAAATGGCCCGGGAATAGGGAATATGAGTTAACCAATGTGTCAGATGTGATTGTTGGGAAGGACGGATTTATTTATGCACTGACAGAAAATGATATAAAGAAATTATTTGAAAATGGGCAACTCAATGCGGTAATTATTGAAGGGTTATCTTCACCCTCAGCAATGCATCAGGATAAAATGCGAAATATTTATATAGCGGATGGAGAAACAATAAAGGTATTCAACAGGAATGGAGATTCAATTTATGCCTTCAGGGATACCCTTCTTGTGGAGACATCTGGTATCACTACAGATGGAGAGAAGATTTTCGTGTCAGATAGCGAAAGGGACCTTGTGTTATCATACGATAGTTTAGGGAATCTTATAGATACAGTAGCGTCCTATGGAGCAGGTATTCTGAATGTTGATCAACCACTGGATCTATATATCTGGGAAGATAGAATTTTTATTGTATCATCCGGACACAACTGGGTTGAGGCAATATCCACAAGCATACCAAGGGTTAATCTTCTCCATCTTGGTGGAGAGTCACATGATGGCGATACACTACCCGGATATTTCATAAATCCTGTGGATGTGGCTATTGATGATTCTGGATGCGTCTATGTGGCTGAGGTTGGGAATCAAAGAATACAAAAATTTGATATGTATGGCAACTTCGTTGTGGAAACAGAATTATCCGAAGCTCCCGTGAGTGTAGGGGTCTCAAGTGACGGCAGGAGTCTCTATGTTGGTTTTACAGACAGAATAGAGAAATACAAAAGACCCGAGACGCCGGGAGAGGTGGAGTAGGGAAGGGAAGGGAGAGGAGAGAGGAGAGAGGAGAGAGGAGAGAAGAGAGAAGAGAGAAGAGAGAAGAGAAGAGAGAAGAGAGAAGAGAGAAGAGAAGAGAGAAGAGAAGAGAGAAGAGAGAAGAGAGGGAAAGAGAGAGAAA
>DAOUSS010000344.1 GCA_030627085.1 Candidatus Stahliibacteriota bacterium
AACCCAAAATTGCATTTGAAAAAACATTGCAGGACTTACTGGATTTCTGGAGAAAGGCTTAAATGGAGCACTGAATTAGTGCTCCATAAAAGGCTTATAAATGAGGATAATCTTGCCTGCATTATCCAGGGTAGGTGGCATACTGGTGTTATAGACGCAATTTATGGAGCACTATACAATAGTGCTACCATTTAACTCAATTGAATTTGTTGAAGCGAAGCGTAAATCCCTCATTTGTGGGAAGGTAGAGAAAGAGATTGTGAGAGTGTAAGAGGAACTTGAGTATTTGATTCATTATTTCGCTTTTAACAGTTTCCTTGTCGCAGTATCTCCCCCCGCACCAAATCAAGAAAAATACCAGAAAAAATTACTCATAAAAGATGCAGGCTATTTCATGCAACCTGTAGTTGATATTCTTTATTCATATACTGCTTACAGGTATCCATTATTATATGATATTATCTTATGAGAATCAGCTTACCTGCCTTTGTTCGGGAGGGTGTTTCAAATCTGTAGAAGTAGACACCAGAGGGCACTTTCACTCCCCTATCATCCTTACCATCCCAGGATAACGAGTAATAACCGGGTTCCACGACCCCTCTGAAGATGGTTTTCCTGACCCTGCCCGCCACATCATAAATCCTGAGGTTCACCGCTTCTTTCCTTAATATTGTATATTCAAATACTACGACTCCCCTGAATGGATTTGGAAATACCCTGCTCTTCAAAAACAACGTTATCTCCTCTACACCCTCCTCGGTCTGGAATCTGTATACATCTCCAGGCAGGGGCTGTCTATCTCCGGAGTTATATATAACCCAGACATCTCCCGAATCTATCAGAGCAAATTGATCTGCGGTCATAGCACTGCCGTTATTGAAGTAGTACCTGACTCCACATATATAGAACCAGATTGCCCTGTCATTTGCCGTCAAATAGGTCTTGGGTGGTTTGATTGGCATTTTGCCAGAGAAGCACCATCCATCATCGGTAAGGGTGTTGGGCGGAATCTGGGTATCATTTATGATGTCCCATACCTCACAGGTTAATGTATCTCCAACCTTCATCCATCTCATCTCTATATCAGCTTTGCCATTGAAAGCCCACTTCTTGTTTTCCGGCGTGATTCCGAACCTTTCTACCTCTGTGCCAGAGGGTACAAAGAAACCCACAATTTTGAGGGTATT
>DAOUSS010000320.1 GCA_030627085.1 Candidatus Stahliibacteriota bacterium
ATTTGCAGCACTCAGTCCAAACCAGTTATCTCCGTCAGCGGCATATAATGAAACCGCTATCACCATTACCAATGCACCCTTTATCCATTTCATTTTTCCCTCCTTTTTTTAACCAACAGAAACACAAGACTCACTACCTGTTCATCCCAAACATTCACCACCCCCTTTCTTATTCGAAAATAATCACCACAAAGACACAAAGAAATAAAAATCTGAATCTGGTTCTTCACACGATAAATGTAGGCACGATTTCAAATCGTGCTGGCACAAATTGAATTTGTGCCTACAAATCAGCACAGATTGAATCTGTGCCTACAAGTGTTCTGTAGGGATAACCCTTGTGGTTATCCGCTGTAAGTTCGTATATACCTATAAAAAGAAAACGAGGATAAGTAAAACCCTATTTGTTTTTCAAAATCTAATTCCAAGAGAGATTCTGTCTGTACGCCCCAGTCTTCCAAAGACTGAATAGGCGTAATCTATATCAATGAACCAATTTTGTAGCTCCTGTCTGATACCTGCGCCTGCTGTAAGTCCCTCTTCGCTGTCCTTGTTAAACAAGGATTTGTATCCAACCCTCAAGAAATATCTTTCCATAAAAGATAACTCCGACCCGAGATTAACATATTCAACATTGTCGTTTGGATGCACTGCATCTGTCGTCACAGTGAAGCGTGTATCACCTACTTGTAATAAATCCATAGCAAGTCCAACCCTGAATCTAAGCGGAAGTACAAACTCACCTGTTCTCAAGTCTCCAATAAATCCTACATTCCACTGTTTTTGCCAATCAGTTAGCGCGTACTCTATTTTTGTGTTATCACCCCTTAGCATTAACTTGGGACCGAAGTTTGATATGCTCATACCAAGTCTCAGATTATGGAATCCTGTCCTGTATAAAAGACCCGCATCAATGGCAAAG
This sequence comes from Candidatus Stahliibacteriota bacterium, assembly GCA_030627085.1. Lineage (GTDB taxonomy): Bacteria > Hydrothermota > UBA3073 > UBA3073 > UBA3073 > UBA3073. The sequence continues at coordinate 923 of DAOUSS010000320.1, forward strand.
CATGATGCCTGCATCAGCCATATTCTCTGTTGGATGTATTTACCTGTTAATCCAAAAGAAAACCTATCTGTCACAGCTCTTGCATAGGATAAACCCAGTGCATAATCTCCAGCGCCAAAATACACCCCCGTTCCTTCGGGCTCCTCAATGGTTCTTACCTCCATATCATCCATTGTAAGGGAAACAACAGACAATCCAATAGTGCCGATATCTCCTACAGGGAAGACAGATGCCACATAGTCGACCCTTGTCTCTGCAAGCCAGGGAGTGTGGGTTATAGATAACTGCTTTTCTTTTATCAGTGCAGTGCCAGCGGGATTCCAGTATAGGGCAGTCGCGTCATCAGCAATTCCAACGAATGCGCTTCCCATAGCAGATGCCCTTGAGCCAACATCGATCTTTAAAAATTGGGCACCGCTTGTTGCAACCATAGTAACACCACAGATGGATGTAACAGAAAACATCAAGGCGGTGGTTAAATATACCATTCTCCTCATATAACCCCCCGATTGCTCCATTATCCCAAAATATGCGTTAACAAACCACAAGACGATAAACATTCTTATATCAAATATCAAAATTCAAATATCAAAATTACAAATCAAAAATTAAAAAGAAAAGAGAAGAAGACGGATCTTGAGGTGGATAATTTTGATTTTTCAATGGAGTTCTGTGAATATCTGTGTTCATCTGTGATAGTATCATTTGAGCCCCTGAAGAAAAAGATTGACTTCTCTGCTGAAGTATGATATAATTTTTCTTGTATGACTTTTGTCAACTTTTCTGGGCATAATCTAAAGGGGGCTCAATGAAA
>DAOUSS010000081.1 GCA_030627085.1 Candidatus Stahliibacteriota bacterium
AGTTTTGCTACTCCACAGGGCAGGCCAAAGAAGATATAAAAAACAGTCCAAAAGAGAACCGTCCCCATTACACGTCTCCATTATACCCTCCTCTTTGAGGACGAGGGGATATTAAGGATTTTTCTGTATTTCACGACGGTTGTCCTGGCAATATTTAATCCATACTTTTTAAGGCGCTGGGCAATCAATTCGTCCGACAGAGGGTGCTTCTTATCCTCTTTTTTAACCATATTTTGTATCAATAATAGAATCCTGTGATATTCTACATTTCTTCCGTGGGAGAAGAAATAAGAAAACTCAAACATACCTTTCGGCGTATCAATCCACTTGTCTTTTATCGCCCTTGATACGGTGGATACATTTACTCCAATATACTGTGCTACCTCCTTCTCAGTAATGAGGTCGGGTAGCTCGTCACCTAACAGGAAACAGGATTCTTTATTTTTAATATACTCAGCAATCATACGAATTGTTTCCTTCCGCTGTTCAATCGCCCTTAGAAAATTCTTAGCTCTGCAAAACCTTTCCATCAAATAATCCCTTTCTTCTGTGCCAAATGCATCTGGATTTTCGAAGAACTGTCTGTATAAAGAAGAGAGTTTTATAGGTGGTATGTTCCATTCAGGTATGTAGACTATGAAATCATCTTTGTCCTCAAGGGAGATTCGTTCTATAACAGCATCAGGAGATAAATATTGTGGTGCTCCATAGAAATGTTTCCCGGGTCGTGGGTCAAGATTGCATATTTTTTTCAATGCATTCTCTATATCTTTTTCTGAGACAGCGAACTTACGCGCAAGCCTTCTCCTATCCATGGATAAAAAGTAATTATATGCATATTTCAGTATCCTGAATGCAAGTGTATTTTCTTCTCCCTTTCTCTTAAGTTGAATGAGAAGACATTCTCTAAGGTCAGAGGCAGCAATACCAGCAGGATCAAGTTCCTGGACTTTCCCAAGCACCTCTAAAAAGATTTTCTTGTCCATGCTCATTCTATTTATGATTTTATTCGGGGTTTCCCTTAACCAGCCATTCTCATCGAGCGAGTATATAATCTCCTTTGCTATCTCCAAATGGAGCCTGTCGTTAAATATTAACCCAATCTCGTCCAAAAGATTCTCTTGCAGGGTCTTGTTTATATCAGGTGACTCAGTGTATTCTCTCCTTTCATCCATATTGACTTTCCAGGCGCCAATGTCATACCAGTTTTTTATCTCTTCTGTTAAATAGTCCTCCTTTTTCTCCCTTTCAATCTCTACTTCTTGTTCATCAAACTCAATAAACGGATTATCCTCTGCCTCCTTCTCTATCAATTCAACAAGCGACTGTATGGGAAGCGTCAAAATATCCAGCGATTGTATAAGTTTCTTCGTGAGGACTGGACGCAAACTCACTACCTGTCTTTGTATTTGTTTGCCTCTCTTCATAGAGCCTCTAACATGTTTATACAGAAGTTAACCCTCGCGTTTTTATCTGTAAAGCTATCAAGAGAATACTTAACTATATTATAATACAAAAAGAAAAAACTGTCAAGACAAAAAATCTTTATTTTTAACTTGACATTTGATAAATTTTGTGTTATAATATTCCTATATGCGAATATGAGAATATAACTAAGGAGGATAGATGCGTGAATTGATAAGGATTTTAAAGGCCATTTCTGATGAGACGAGGATAAGGATTATGAAGATTCTTTTGGAGAAAGAAAGTCTCTGCGTTTGCGAGATTATGCAGGCGCTTGATATAACCCAGACACGCGCTTCAAAGAACCTGAGGATTCTAAAGGATGCAGGGTTTGTGGTAGACAGAAGAGAAGGCTCATGGGTACATTATTCGGTCAATAAAGATACCACCAACAAATATTGTGAAGCCATATCCTCTCTTCTCAAAGAATGGCTAAATGATAGTGAACTCATTGCAGAAGATAAAATAACGTTGGCTGAAGCCATAAGATTGAGTAAAGCAAAATGTCCAGGATAAAATTGGACGCCCCGCCGATGGCGGGGTCCCTACACCCTAACTGATTTTAACCACAAAGTTCACAAAGGACACAAAGTTTAAAAAAATAAATGGCTTCTCTTTGTGTGCTTTGTGGTTTAAATAAAAAGAAATAAGTCCTTCTGTGTTGATTAAGTTTTACCACAAAGTTCACAAAGGACACAAAGAAAATCTAAAATCAAGGCTAAAGCCTTGAGCTACAGGAGCACTGTAACTCAACCCTTTTTATCCCGCTATCGGCAGGGCAGGGTTGACTATCAATGCGGACTGTAAAGCACGATTTCAACCCTGCTAGCACAAATTGAATTTGTGCCTACAACTTAATGTATAGTTTCCTATGCAATAAAAAACTCAGGGGGAATATGTCAGAAAAGATATTATTTATAGGGCTACTTCTCGTGCTTGGTTGTGGCAAGACAGATAATAGTAATCCCGGTGTGTTAGCAAAGATTAATGAAGAGGCTATTACGCTCAAGGAATTTGAGCGAGAGTTTGAGAGTCTGCCACCCCAGTATAAAGAAATCTTCAAGGACGACAAGGTGGGATTCCTTGACGAACTGATAAAGAGGAAGCTTTTGGTACAGGAGGCAAGGAGCCACGGTATAAGAAAATCGGATGAAGACGAAATGGTCCAGGAATTGTTGAGGAGTGTTGTAGACACAATTAAAATCGGGGAGGATGAATTAAAAGAATTTTATGAACAACACAAAAGTGAGATGCAAGAAAGGACTCTGGGACAAGTCAGACCCATGCTTGAGCCGTTTTTATTACAACAGAAACAACAGGATGCAATTACCAAATTTATAGATGACCTGCAAAAGAGAGCTACTATTACAAAAAATGACAAATGGATAAAGGAACAGACTGCCTTGATAAAGAACCCATTGGATGAGGCATTTGAAAGCGGAAAGGTAACCGTGGTTGATTTTGGCGCCTCAAATTGTCTTCCCTGTATTCAAATGAAGCCCATATTTGCTGACTTGGAAAAAGAATATGAGGATAAGGCAAATATTTTGTTACTCGAAATATCAGATCACAGAAGTTTGGCGAGAAAGTATCAGATTACATTAATACCTACTCAAATATTTTTTGATGTCCAGGGAAATGAGGTTTATCGCCATACTGGATTTATGTCAAAGGAAGAGATTGTGAATATACTAAAAGAGATAGGGGTAAAATGATACAGTCGTTTTTAGGTAATGTCAATCAAATTATTCAGACCAATCCCTGGCTTGCATTTGTAGCTGTATTTACAGGTGGTCTTCTGACCGCCTTAAATCCTTGCGTTCTGGCAATGATTCCATTGACTGTTGGATTTGTGGGTGGGACAAAGGAAGTATCAGGATTAAAGAAAGCTCTCTTATTTTCAATTTTCTTTGTCCTTGGTCTATCTATAACCTTTACCATACTGGGACTGATTGCAGCTTCTCTTGGTAGATTGTTTGGTGATGTGGGTAACTTCTGGAAATACCTTGTGGCAGGAGTCTGTCTTATTATGGGATTACATCTACTTGAGATTTTCAAGTTCAATATCCCTGCACCTCGCCTTACTAAACCTAAGGCTGGTGGACTAATTGGCGCCTTACTTTTAGGGCTTCTTTTCGGTGTAGTGTCTTCACCCTGTGCCACGCCCATATTAGCTGTGCTATTGGCATTCATTGCTGCGAAAGGCAATCTGATTTACGGCGTCTCATTACTCTTCTTCTATGCATTGGGGCATTGTGCTTTAATATTGGTCGCTGGAACATCCGTAGGAGCAGCCAAGAGTATGCTGGAATCAAGGGGATTAAGAATGTCTACAGGAATCTTACAAAAAGTAGCAGGAGTGCTTATAATTCTGATAGGTGGGTATTTTCTTTTCTTCGCTAATATATGATACTATGAAAATAATATGAAATAAACCACAGGGGTCACAGAGCAGAAATTAATTCTCTGTGGTTCCCCTGTTAAATAAAGTACCAAGAGTGATTACTTGCACTTAATTTTGTAGCTATTTAACAGGGTAAATCCAAACAATGACTTATGTGATCTCACAGGGATTTTAAGAGATGGGAAGAGATTCTTTTTTCTAAAAATATCCTTTCTCTTAAATTCTCTTTCAATCCCTGTTTTTAACCAATAAATTTCAATGTGAAAGGAGAAAAGATGGAGATAAAGGTTCTTGAGGTGGGGTGTCAAGCGTGTAGACTTATGCTTGAGCGCACAAAACAGGCAGTTAAGGAACTGGGAGTTAAGGACGAAGTGATAGATGTTAATGATATATCTGAAATGATGAAATATGGTGTGAGGTCAATGCCAGCGCTGGTTATTGATGGTATGGTAAAATGTGAAGGCAGGGTGCCAAAACTGGAAGAAATCAAAAACATACTTCAAAAGGAAAGAGAATAAGGATGTCAAAGACCTGGTATCCAGTTATAGATTATGAAAAATGCACAGGTTGCCTTGCCTGTGTTGAGTTCTGTCCTCATGGTGTGCTTATAGAGGAGGACGAGAAACCAAAAGTTGCCCATCCCCAGGAGTGTGTTGAGTTTTGTCGGGGTTGTCAAAAGGGGGCTTGTGAATTTGACGCTATAAGTTTTCCACCCGATTTAGAACAAACGGACAGGGATAAGAAATCTCTTTCAATCTCTTAAAATTCCTGTTGAAAGAAAAACAAATTGATTGGAAGCACAAATTGAATTTGTGCCTACAGATGTAACAGGGATTGGAAGAGAATAGTGGTTTGAATCTGTGTAATCAGGAATTGCTATTTGATTTTTGCTTTTTGATATTCAATATAACTATGGGGGTATTATGGCTGAGAAGAAGGGATTATTGTTGTGCGTATGCCTCGGCTCCTGTCCATCTTTTAGCAAGATGGATATATTTGAGATATTGAATCGTGCCAGGAAGGAAAAGTTGGTTGACTGGGTTGGTATTCACCCTCAGCTATGTGCTGATGATGGAGACGAATATCTTAAAGCATTGCTTTCGGGAGCCAAAACAGACAAGCTCTATGTTGCAGGCTGTGATCCAAATATGCAGCGAAAGATGTTCAGAGACGCATTTGAGGCAGCGGGCTTCCCAAGAGAGACTCACATAGGCATTGAGATTCGTAACCTTGATACAGATGGTGCCTACAATGCAATAAAAGAGGCTATAACCCGGGGGGAATAATGGAAAAATCGCTTATTGAGAAGCACAGCCCTGAGGTATGGAACGCATATCTTAAGCAAGTAAAAGAGACAATGCGGGATGGCGCATTATCAATAAAGATTAAGGAGCTTATAGCACTTGCTCTTTCTATAGCTGTGCACTGTGAGCCCTGTGTTAAGATACACATAAGGAAGTCGATAAAGGCTGGAGTTACTGTAGAAGAGATCGCTGAGACATTGGGGGTAACACTGATGATGTGTGGTGGCCCAGCCGATGTGTGGACGAGAAGGATATTTGAGGAGGAGATAGGAAAATTGAAAACCTAAGACATAAAGGGAAGGAGCAAGCACTGCCGTTCTAACATCTGGAGGTATTTATGGCTGAGAATGGGGAGAGAAAACTTGGTATCTGGGAAAGATATCTCACTCTATGGGTGGGGCTCTGCATAATTACTGGTGTAGGTCTGGGCAGACTCTTTCCAGAGATTTCAAATATCCTTGGTAGATTTGAGATTGCTCATATCTCTATTCCTATTGCTATCTGCTTATTTTTTATGATATATCCCATAATGGTGCAGATAGATTTCAAGCAAGTAATAAAAGCAGGCAAAACTCCCAAGCCTATAGCAGCGACATTAATAATGAACTGGTGTATTAAGCCATTCACAATGGCATTCCTTGCGTGGTTGTTCCTGGGTGTACTCTTTAAGGGGTTTCTCTCTCCAGAAATGGCTTTACAGTATAGAGCAGGAATGATTTTACTCGGAGTTGCACCCTGTACAGCAATGGTTTTGATGTGGAGTTATCTTGCCAAGGGTAATATGGGACACACTCTGGTGATGACCGCCATAAACTCTCTGACTATGGTCTTTCTATATGCCCCTCTTGCACGATTGCTCTTGGGGATTTCTGGGATAATAGTGCCCTGGAAGACGATCGCCCTCTCTGTCACCGTCTATATCTGTGTTCCACTCATAGTAAGCTATTTTACAAGAAACCAATCTATTAGAAGGAAAGGAATGGAGTGGTTACATATTTTATCTCAAAGATAATCCATCTTGGCTACGAAGACGCTGTACCCACCACCGCCATCATCGCCGGCAGCAATCATTTTGAGGTAGCCATTGCCGTTGCAACAACATTATTCGGTGTGAATTCTGGAGCTGCACTGGCTACGGTTGTTGGTGTCTTGACAGAGGTCCCAATAATGCTATTTTTGGTGTGGTTGTGCAAGAAAACACAGGGTTTCTTCAGATAACCTCTTGATGGACAGGGACAAGTAGAAATTGTGTAATCTCTTGTAGGGACAACCTTAAAGGTTGTCCCTATTTTTTCAAGAGATTTCTGAAAAAGCCCAGAAATCTCTGATTAAGAGAGCTCAAAAGTAGTTTTTCAGAGCTCTCTTTAAAAAAAGCTGTTAGGTAAAAGATAAAATTACAGTTCGCAAAAGATAAAATTACAGTTCGTGAAGTTAAAAGGATAAAAAAGACTTG
>DAOUSS010000234.1 GCA_030627085.1 Candidatus Stahliibacteriota bacterium
CTACTATTACACATTGTTCCTATTATGGATATGGTCATTATAAGCTTAATAAATTTTTCCACGATAACCTCCTTTCTGTCAGTTCACATAAAAACCCAACAACCCTCCTATAATTGACCCTGATATTACAGTAGCAATAACTTCTGCTAACTCTACTTTGCGTGTCACAAGAAGAGTTGTAGCAGTAATACCAATGCTTCCAATGAGACTCCCCCTGAAAGTCTTTCCAAACGAGCCTTCGAGTCCAAAGCATTTCCCAGCACCCCATATCCCCAGAGGTGCTCCAACAAAAAAGCCAGCAAGACTCCCCACAATCATACCACCAAAATACGCCTCTGGAGTCTCATCCGGTGGTGCCGGTGCTATTTTGCTATGGATATAGAAACCAGCTATTGTACCAAAGTACGCCATTCCATACCCGGTGATTGCCCCCGCAATCCCTTGAAAGGGGATAATCAAGGGAATGGGTATTATAGGAGGTTTTGGGGGTTCGTAATACTCATCTCCATTTAGATAGATAGTGCTGTGATTCGAAGAATGATGTGCATAAGAATACAGATAAGGCAGAAGAAGATTGCTATGTGTAGGAGTTATGGGTGTTGCGCCGCTAAGCTCCCCTCCGTTAGCTACCGGATTTGAATTCACCCAATTGACTATATCTGAAGTCCTGTGCGTCCCACTTCCAATCTTATAATTGTCTGATGTCCATCCCCATAGTCTACTGTTATATACTACAGCTATTATGACTATGGTTATCTGCACAGCATTCTTCAAAATTGTTTTTTTAATAATTCCCTTTCTCTCCATTTTAACCTCCTTTTCCTGTAAAAAAGAAGATAAAAACACCCCCAAACCTATCTATATCAAGGATTGGGGGTGCAAAAGCATAATTCTCTTTGTTTATCCTGCGAAATACATCGTATTTTACAGGGTTTATAGCAAAGATGAGAGATTCTCATATACCTTTCTTTCGGAGGCTTACTCCCAGAATCAAAACTTTATCTATCTTATGATATTATAATACAAAAATCGCCTTTTGTCAAGTAGAAAGTTTAAAAAAATTGGCTGAACACCCCATATTGTTTGCATAAGGGTACCGTGGCACTTTAAAAAGTGCCCGACCGGTAGATAGGTCATCCAAGTCTGTTAGCATTGAGAACTCTCTATGATAAATTTTCTTCACCAAATACTTCTTTTTTCAACTCACAAATCATCAATCCTTTCGTCTGGATACATGTGCCTTCCCTATTTAAATGGGAGGACTTAGAAAGGATATCTTTTATTGGATAAATCCGCTTAATCTGCTTAATCCCTGCCTACCGGCAGGCAGGCGTTGAAACTTTTTTCTTGACAGGATGGGTTTTTTATGCTATAATAAAACACATTACGGATGTGGACAGACCTGAAGGTCTGTCCCTACAGCCCAAAAATTTGTGGTTAATTTTAAAACTGGAGGGGTTTTATGAAAGAAGGAATACATCCAAAGTACTATGCTGCAATTATAACCTGTGCCTGTGGTAATGTTGTGCATACAAAATCTACAGTGAAGGAACTGCATGTAGAGATATGCTCAAAGTGCCATCCATTCTTTACAGGGAAGCAGAAACTCGTGGATACCGCTGGAAGGGTAGAAAGATATGAAAAAAGATACGGAAAGAAGACTAAAACTTGAATGGGGATAGAACAAATGTGAGTACAAATGCCACAAGCGATATTACACCTATTGCCTTATGTTTTTTATCCAGAGGTTCTACGGTATTTAACGGTGGAGGATGACGTACCCCCAGTATGCTAATAAGCAATGCCCACAGTATAAACCCATTCCAGAATATAAAACCAAGCACTAGTAATATACCAATAATGCTCCATCCAATAACCTTATGTCTTTTGCCAAAAATTGCGAAGGATATATGTCCACCATCCAGCTGTCCAACAGGGAGTAGATTTATAGCTGTTACAAACATTCCTATCCAGGCTGCCCATGCAACCGGATGAAAAAGAAGTGCTCCCTCAGAAGGCTCTTTGATAACAATATTTGTAAGCAAAAAGGTGAGAATTGAATTACCAAGCCGAATTGTGGCTTCTTTCTCAAGATAACTTGAAGGAACAGTCTCACTCAAAAGAAGTCCAATTATCATAGCGGGTATGGCAAAGACAAGTCCTGTGAGAGGTCCCATCGCCCCAACCTCTATGAGGGCGTTTCTGTCTTCTATTGGGGATTTAATACGGATTACTGCCCCGAATGTGCCAAGGGGCGAGGGAGGTGGAACAGGGATAAAATAGGGCAGAGTAGCGCTTATTCCAAGTCTCCTGCAGGCGAAGTAATGGCCAAGTTCGTGAGCGCCGAGGATAAATAAAAGGGTGAAGGAAAAAGGAATTCCGTAAACAAGCCCTGACGGAAAAGAGAAATCATAAGGCCTTGCAAGCATTCCACCTACCCAAAGGGTTGTAAATACAGTTGTAATAAGCAGAATTAGGTTTATCCAGTTGCTGGATTTTTTGGGCGGGGTCCACTCATACAGATAGAGTAAAATTCTACCATCATCTCTCTTTTTAAGCATTGGAAGGAGATTGTATTCTGTCAGGTGCTTCTTTAACAGAGGAAATGCCCTGTCCATTCGGGAAGTTACCAGATAGCTGTTTTCGGTGATCTTCTCCTCTATTTCCATATATTGATTTATGATATCTTCAACCATATTTTTATTATAACGCATACTTCCTAGTATGTCAAGAAAAAAATTAACAGGGACTTAAAGAGAACATAAGAGAAAAAGAAATAAAGAACAAAGAAAAAGATTTTCTTACGATCTTTTAAGTTCCCTGTTGAAAAAAGAATAACAACAACGGATTGGAATTAAGGCGTAAGCCTTTTATATAAAACCCTTACGGGTGA
>DAOUSS010000184.1 GCA_030627085.1 Candidatus Stahliibacteriota bacterium
GAGAGATGAGAGAGAAGGGATAGATGATTTCTCGCCCTTCGCTTTTCCCTCTTCGCTCTTCACGAAGTGCTCTCTGTGGTTAGATTTTTGACAATACTCATCTATAAGAGAAGGGGGAGATATGCTTGAAATTGCATTTGTAAGAGAAAATATAGAACTTGTAAAAAAGGCAATAAAGAATAAGGGAGAGAGTGTTGATATAACTTCATTGCTTGAGTTTGATACCCAGAGGAGAGGTCTCATCCAGAAACGGGATGAAAAAAGACGCGAAAGAAAGGAGATATCCAGGAGAATTGGAGAGTTAAAAAGAGAAGGTAGAAACACAAATGCGGAGGAGAACAAGGCAGGAAAGATAGCCGAAGAGATTAAGAGGATTGACAAGAAACTTTCTGAAATAGAGAAGAATCTTTACGAGATTCTCATGCAGATTCCAAATGTGCCACATCCATCTGTCCCGGTTAAAGGGGATAAGATAATTATAAGGGAGTGGGGTAAAAAGAGAGAGTTTGATTTCGAACCCCTTTCCTATCTTGACCTTGCAAATGCTATATCTTTGCTTGATTTAAAAAGAGGAGTTAAGGTAGCATCCTCAAGCTTTCCTTCCTACAAAGGAGATGGCGCAAGATTGGAGCGTGCTTTAATAAACTTTATGCTGGATACACATACCTCTCGGGGATATACGGAGGTATTCACTCCATTTCTGGTAAATAGGGAGTCGATGTTTGGAACGGGGCAACTTCCAAAACTTGAGGAGGATATGTACAGAATTGAAAAAGATGACTTTTTTTTAAATCCGACCGCAGAGGTGCCTATAACGAATCTCCATAAGAATGAGACTATACCTGGCAAGAAGCTCCCAATAAAGTATGTTGGTTATACCGCCTGTTTCAGAAGAGAGGCGGGGAGCTATGGAAGAGAGACAAAGGGACTTATAAGAGTTCATCAATTTAACAAGGTAGAGCTTGTTAAATTTGTACTCCCTGATAGCTCGTATAATGAACTTGAGACACTCCTGCAGGATGCAGAAATAATTTTAAAATTACTTGAGATTCCTTACAGAGTGAAATTACTCCCTGTAAATGATATGAGTTTTGCCTCAGCAAAGACTTATGATATAGAAGTCTGGGCACCTGTTCTCAAAAGATGGCTTGAGGTATCCTCTATCAGTAATTTTGAAGATTTTCAGGCAAGAAGAGCAAATATAAGGTTCAGGGATGGTAAGATCTCAGGCTACGTCCACACACTTAATGGTTCTGGTCTTGCACTTCCTAGGTTGTTTATTGCGCTTCTGGAAAACTACGAACAGAAAGACGGTTCTGTGAGGATTCCTGATAAACTTGTACCTTATATGGGGAAAGAGATGATTGATAAAAGGTGAAATGTGAAATGTAAAATGTGGAATGTGAGATGTGTAATGTGAAAGATGAAATGTGAAATGTGAGATGTGTAATGTGAAAGGGGGAGAGGATAATACTTATGAGATAGACACCACTACTTTATCTCACAGGATGCACTGCCTGAAATGACCCATTCTGTTTCCACTACCTTTTCATACAGTGGTCTTTTATTCCTTTTTATAAACCTGCCATAAGATAGTGGTAGAATATCGCCATCCTGACCGGATACCTGAATAACAATAGAGGTTCTTTTTGGCCTATTTTCAACATATTCCACGAAATCATTAAAATCTCCGACTTCATTTTGCACACGCATTCTCACTGCATCACACCCTGAAGCGCTTACCGTTAAAGGTTTCTTTCCATCAGAGTTCCTTATGGGTACCTTTTCTTCAATCCTTAGAGCCTTTCCTCTATAAGGTATTACCGTGCATATCAAGAAAAGAGTATCATTTCTCAAATCTCCTTCAATATCCTTAATCTGGGCTATTTTTGCCTCGTAGGAGGGAGTTAGATTGAACTCCATAGATTCTAACTCCAATTTCGAATAGCCATTTTTAAGCACTGAGCTTACATCTTCTGCCATTTCAGTTACCACATCATAAACATCCCCTGAGTAGATATCAGAAAATTTAATTTGCTTTTCTTTTGTATTTATATTGAATACTGCGCAGTATGTAATATTTCCACTTGAATAACTCATAAGTAGAGAATTTGCAAGCATGAGGTTTGTGAGAAGCGGAAGCAACCGTTCTTCTTTCGCCAATTTATATCTGTATGTAATATCCCCGTTCTTTACTGTCATATCTACCAAAGGAGGAAATTTTCCGATTACTGCAGAGATACCCGAAAAGGCATCTACCTCCATACAACCTGCAATATTACCTATTTCTGCTAACTTGAAAGATGCAAGATAAGATGGCGCAACGGTATGTATATGAGCAGTAGTTATTGGGAGTTTTACCTCACCGAGTGCCATAAACCTGTGCCCAAATGCATATATTCTATCTCCTTCTACATGTGTTACGGTTCCAACTCCTCCAATCCTTGCATCGCCAGAGACAAGCAATACTCCAATGGGAGAGCCGGGGACGAACTGCTCACTTTGTTTACTAATTGGTAATTGGTAATTGGTAATTGGTAATTTGCTGGTATTGCCCCATACCCTAACGTGTAATCCCAATCGTTGTATCTCTTCCTTAAAGAGAGAGTAAGCAGCGTCAGAGATATTTGAAAAAGTCACAGGGATCGGAATCTCTTCCTTTATATAGACATCAGAGAAACCAGTTTTAGGAGGATTAAGCATACTTCTTATCGGGGTTATTCCACATATAGGTTCTTTTGAAAATGCTCCTCCCATATTATATGCTACTGCCCCGAGGAGCCTTCCGTCAATATATACTGGGCTTCCACTCATTCCGCTTATGACACCGGTTTCTTCTATTCTCTTGCCACCCAATTTCGCCAGAATTATATCCTGTCCCGGTGCTATTCCTTTCCTTATCCCGATAACCTCAACGCCGAATGTATCAGGATTACTCCCTTCAAATACTGTAATTCCAAATCCCTTCATTCCTGCTATTACATCTGAACAGTCCATAGTAGGGATAGATATGGCTATGAGATAAAAAATTAGCATACGTTCAACCACCCAATCAACTAATTAACTATTCAACCAGTCAACTAATCACACTTAATATTTACATTGGTATAGAATTTCTCCCTTACTCTTTCAAAGAATTCTACATTATCTTTATAATCGGGATATGTCCATGGGAGTGGGGTAAAATTGTGGTGCTTATAGATAAGCGTTACTTCTGCAAATATTCCTCCTCCTATGTATATCCTGTGACTGTAATCCTTGGTCGACGCCAGAATAACTCGGGAGAGGTTTACATAGCCAGGGTCTATATTCACAGTCCTTTTTCTATTCATTGAGAATTTCTTTTCAATCTTATAAGTTAGTATTTTTATCTTTCCTATATCCTTTTCCTCTATCAACCTTTCGAATGTTATCCAATTCCGAATAAGATTTTCTCCCATTTCGTCTTTGTAATAGTCGGTATAGGTAAATGGTATAGACCCCCTCTGCAAATCTATTATACCAAATTTTCTCGTAAGTTCTTCTATTACAGCATCAAACGAGTGTCCAATAAGGCCACAAAACAATTTTGCAGGTCTATTTCCCATATAGCTGTCTATTATAGATATTCCATTTTACCACATTATTGGTAAAAAGTCAAGAGAAATTATCAGTGAATGGTAAATAGTTAATGGTGAATTATCGGCACGACCCATTGGGTGTTTTACTATCTAATGGGTCACAATATTGAGCAAAGAAATTTCTTGATATCATAATGAAAGTATAAACATATTTTAGATTTTGGCTTTTTGATTTATACCTATCTGTGAAAATCTGCGTTTACC
>DAOUSS010000166.1 GCA_030627085.1 Candidatus Stahliibacteriota bacterium
ATTATCTTGCTGATAATGCAGTAGCAAGCTACTGCACTCCAATAACGCAATCTAAAGATTGCGGCTACCAATTCTCCCAGTGTGGTAGCCGCAGACTTTAGTCTGCGAGAACAACATTTCCACGCAATCTAAAGATTGCGACTACCATAACCAGGTTATATCCTTTAACGCTATCTAAAGATTGCGGCTACCATAATATGACACTATCGTAAAAGTGTCATTCTTCTGACTTCTGCTGAGTTTGGGGTTACAAGTTTGCAAAAGTATACACCTGCTGGTAATTTTGCCCCGTATTCATCGGTTCCATTCCAGACTATACTTGTGAGTTGTGAATCGTGAATTGCGAATTGTTTGACAAGTCTGCCTGAGAGATCGTAAATCCGTAAGGTATAAGGCGTAAGGCGTGAGTGGTTTTTACTATTTACGCCTAACGAATAACGAATAACGGTAGTTTGGCTGAATGGATTGGGATAGTTTTGGAATAACCGAGGTTCATCAGAATAAGATAAATCAGAGATTCCAATGTCAATTTCAAAGAAATCCAGAACCCTCTCCATAATATCTATTCTACTTGACTCAGGATAAACGGTCTCAAATGGAAAGGCAAGGTAAACTAATTTGCCTGGGTCAGTTCCATCACCAAATGTCCCTTCATATTGAACACCAGCACCCAGGAAAGTTCCATAATAATGCAGATTCAAAACACTACCACAGGCTGTATCAATGTAATCAGCCTCCAAGACATCGTAACTACCGTGTGTTCCATCATCAAGAGGGTAAGATGCCCCGTCAAAGATAGTGCCAGAAATACCATCTATCGAGTCGGTCTCAGTAGCCTCTCCTACATAGATTGCCTTTAGACACTCATTATAAAAAATCTTATCAAGTGAATCTCCCGACAAATCCAGGTCATACCCGATTCTTGAACCAGATACAAGTAGATTTCTACCTCCTTCTAAGTACTGGGCAATAAGTGTCTGCTCTGTGTGGCTGAAGGTCATATCATCATCACCAAAAAGATAGACTACCGCATCATAATTTGAGTACTGTAAAGAGTCATCAATTACGGCCTCGTCTGCATAGGTATCAAAGGCATAGCCACAGGTATCCACAGCCAAGCCATAACTCATAGCAAAAGGATGAGAAGGATTGTTCCACCCCCCTGTAGTCCTATCAAAGCCGTCAACAATTAGAATTTTTGATCCAGTTGATGTCAAGCGTGTTCCATAGATATCAGAAGGGTCACTCTCGTTGGGTATTGCTGAAGAATCTACCGTTGTTAATCTAAAGAAAAGAGCCAAGTCGTTGGGAAAATAATTTACAGTCAAGCTTGTCTTATCTCTTGTTAATATACCCTCATTATAAGTGCAGTTCCAGCTAACGCCATCAAATGAGTGATACAGTCTGTAACCCTTTAAGTCCTCTTCAGTATTTGGATACCATTCTATCGTAAGATTCTTAGCGAAATCACCACCTACAGATTTTAATATTGGTGGAGCAGGCGGGAGAGTATCAGATTCTTCTACTGTAACCAGAACATAAGCTGTATCTGTGTTTCCTTGAATATCACTGGCATAAACAGCAACTACATAATCACCGGTAGGCATAAACCTCGTATCCCAAAAATTATCGCTCCCTATATGATTAGTGACATAATAATAGTAGGTTGAGGTATTAGAACCAGGGGCGTAGACATTGGTTATATAGTTATTACCCGGTAGGGCATCAAATTGATAACTTGAGAAATAGTCTATTACTGGTGTAACAGTATCAGACCCAAAAATCTGGTAACCCATCTTGTAAAGACCGTTGTTGTATCCACCGTATACCTGAATGCCATCATAGGCACGGGCAACAATATCTACTACACCAGAGACGGTATTACCAAGCAGTATGTTAGTTCCATTAACATAAAAATTAACAGTGGCAATAGTAGGTTTTTTAGTGTCAATGAAAGGAAAAATACCACCATTCCTTAAGGCATTGATTTCTATTGTATATGATGCCCCTCCACCATCCTTGAAATGAATATGATTAAGCCAGTTGGTGACGCCAACGGTATCGCCGATCTCTACCCAGTCCCCCACACCGAGAGCGGGGTTGGGAATTACATGCACATAGGCGTATCTACCTACCCTAATATAGGCGTTATCGCCACCTAACTGAGATGATAGCACAAAACCACTATCTACCGATAGAACATATTTTCCCTGGACGAGGGGTATATCTATGCCATCATGAAAATGGTCCCTATTCCCGCGACACTCACAGAATGTGCCTGATACTTTGTGTTGCACATTTTGTGATGCCAGAGGCCAGGGATAAGATAAAACAGACACGTTGAATCCCAACAGGGAAACGAGTGTAATAAGACTCGATTCAATAATCAAGGTCTTAATATAGACTAATTTGTTCATCTCAATACGAATCCTGCGGATTATTTTTTGCACATTGTAGGCACAAATTCAAATTTGTGCTCCAGTGGCAAGCCACTACACTCCAATTTTTGTCAAGCCTATCAGCTTATCTGCGTTCGAATTTTTTCTTAGGCACGATTTAAAATCGTGCCTACATTTCTTTATAAAAAAGAAAACAATTTGAAAAGCCAATGCCAAAACCTTTACCGCTATCAAGAATCTTTATATAAGGGGTGAAAAATCGAGAATCAGTGAATTCTTTCTTATAGACCTTTATTTTACTTGGTGCAATTACAGTAATTATTGGGTTATAAAAAACAAAGACACCACTTTCGTATCTTCCATTTGCTGTTTCTATCAGGACCAAACCAGATTGGGAAACATCAAGAGCCCTAACCCTTTTGCTGAATTCTTCTTCCCAGAGAACCTCCCCACTCCTTGTTTCAATCAGCCTTACCTTATTCTTTTCTCCCAGTGCCAGGTATCTACTGTCTGAAGAGAACACTGCCTGACGAAATAGCCAGGGATATCTACAAATCGTTTCCCCATCTGTATTGAGTAAAACGGTAGATCTGCTCTCAATATCAAGTTTTTCGCTTACCGTATACCCACTGGCAATAATGTAATCGTTCGAGGGTGAAATCTCTATGTTTGCACTTATCTTCTCGTTAAGTGGTTTACGCCATATTTCATTACCAGAACTGTCAAATAGTATGATATAAGATTTACCTACTCCTTCTTGGGTGTTATAATTTTTCAGTGCGTTTACAATGAAATAATCGCCATTGCATGAAAAACAGCAAGATACACTTCTCTCGTTGTTCCATTTATCACCCACAAATAAATCCACTTTTTTTCTTAACTCCCCATTACCGTCATAAAAATAGAGCACACCCTCTAAATAATCGCTTAGAACTGCTGAACCATCTTTATCAGAGATATAAAATCCTGGTAGAGGGTCATCATACCCCCATGTTATTGGGAGTTCCCATAGCCTTTCTCCCTTATCGTTGAAAATATCAAGTCTTATCTCCAGCGAGGATTTTAACAGGGTAGAGTCTATAAAGAACTTTTCAATACCAACAAAACATCCCTTCCGGGAAAATATTATTTTGGAGTTCTCAGGGTAAGCCACCTGAGATAATATTTTCCCTTCTTCATCCATAAATTTTGCTCTATCGGGGGTGATGACAATTCTGGGGTATATAATCTCTCTGGTTTCATCCACACCAGAGACCAAATTTATAACTATTCTATCAAATTTTCTCTCTGCAGTAAGCTCCATCCCCTCCTGTAATTTTGCCTCAGGTCCCTGTATCAGACTCAGACTAACGAGCATAAATAAGGCTTCTAATACCTTCATAATAACTCCTCTTGAAATATTTCAAACCACCTGGTAGCACAAGCATCTTGTCTGTGTTATGACTCCTTACTTCTTATTTTAACCAAAGCAATTGTTTTGGGAAAGCCTTTGAGTTTTAGAAAATAAATCCCGGAAGGTAAGTGCCTTCCATAATTGTCCTTTCCATCCCAGGTGACTCGGGTAATCGATGATTGGTAATCGGTAATCGGTAGAGAGCGGATGAGACGGCCTGAGAGGTCGTAGATACAGATAGTAGGGAGTAAGGAGTAAGCAGTAGGCAGTTCCTTACCATTTCCTCCATACTGCTTACTGCCTACTGCGTACTCTATTACTGTCTTTGTAGTGAAGGGGTTTGGATGAACCCGCAGACTAAAGTCTGCGGC
>DAOUSS010000289.1 GCA_030627085.1 Candidatus Stahliibacteriota bacterium
TCCACTTAACCATTACTTGTCAAGTCTTTTTTATCCTTTTAACTTCACGAACTGTAATTTTATCTTTTGCGAACTGTAATTTTATCTTTTACCTAACACCATTTAAAATTTTTCTTGACATTTTTGAAATATTGATGTATAATGGGGGTGGAGTGTGCCAGATTGTATGAATTCAATGGGGCGCAAATATCAGAACGCATGGAAAAGGCACTTAAAGTAATAAAAGAGAGTATCACTATAAAAGAGAAACTCAGGAGTGAAGCAGAGCATATAAAAGAGGCCTGTGAGATTATAGTAGATGCTCTCAAGAGTGGAAACAAGATATTGCTATGCGGAAACGGCGGAAGTGCAGCAGATGCCCAGCATATTGCATGTGAGATTGTCCATAAACTTGCAAAAAAGAGAATATCCCTGCCAGCCATCGCCCTTACCACAAATACATCCCTCATCACCGCGATTGCAAACGATGACTCGTATGATGAAGTGTTCTCCCGCCAGATTGAAGGCATAGGGAAATGCGGAGATGTTTTGATTGCAATATCCACGAGTGGCAACTCTCCCAGTGTAATCTCGGCTGTAACACAGGCAAAATCTCTTGGTATGAAAACAGTAGGACTCTCTGGCTGTGGTGGAAAACTTAAAGATATTGCGGATGTAGCGATAAGGGTTCCCTCAGCAAACACACAAAGGGTTCAGGAATGCCATATACTTATAGGCCACATCATAGCAGAGGTAGTAGAAGATGCTTTCTCTTAGGGCACATGCGAAGATAAATTTTGGACTCTCTGTTCGGGAGAGGAGAAAAAATGGCTATCATAACATAGAAAGCGTCTTCCAGAAGATAGATCTGTACGATGAGATACATATTGAGAAGACCGAAAGCGAGACCATCTTTGATACCAATTCCATGCCTTACGAAGAGAACAATATATGCCATAGGGTGATAGAGAGATTTTTGGATCTCTCCAATGTCGAAGGCGGAGTCAGGGTTCATTTACAGAAGAATATATGGTTGGGTAGCGGGCTTGGCGGAGCAAGCTCAGATGCTGCCACGCTTCTTCAAGGGTTAAACCGGATGTATGAATACCCCCTCGAAAAAGACGCCCTTTTTGAAATTGCAACCTCTCTGGGTAGCGATGTGCCGTTCTTTCTTAACGGGAATACAGCAATAGTAAGGGGTCGCGGTGATATAATCCTGCCTCTCCACATACAACTTCCCATATACCTTGTTCTGGTTTATCCGGGTTTCGAAATAAAGACAGAATGGGCATACCGGGCTATTGATGAGGGAGAAATGGGCGAGAGAAAGGGTGTTGAATCGGTTGTAAAGTCCTTAGAGGAGGGAGACATAGACGGATTTGCATCAGCGCTTTTCAATGATTTTGAGAAGGTAGTATTCAAGAAGTATCCAGTCCTTGCAGAGATAAAAGAGAAACTGCTTAGGAGTGGTTGTATTGGTGCATCTCTCTCAGGTTCAGGCAGTGTAATCTATGGTATCATGCGTGAGAGGGAAGACGAGGAGGGATGGAAGAGGTGTATCGGGTCAGAGGATGTGCGAGTTGTTAAGTGTTTGTAGTGTGAAGGAGCCACAGAATTGTAACCGCAGAAGTTGCTCCTGTTGGATTTTCTGTTTGCTCTGCGGTTTTAGAAATCTCTGTGGTTGAGTTATTACAGGAGGGGTTATGGAGATCACAGATGTGAGGATATTCCCTCGCGGAGAGGCAAAGCTCAAGGCGTTTGCCTCAATAACCTTTGACGATTCTTTCCGGGTGAAGGGTCTGAGAGTGGTGGAGGGAAGTAATGGTCTATTCGTCGCTATGCCGTCGAGAAAACTACCGGATGGAACCTTTGAGGATATTGCACATCCTCTGACAAGAGAGACGAAGGCATTGATAGAAGAGAGGGTGCTTGCGGAATATAAAAAGGCGATTAAGGAATAGTACAGATTTCTCGGGGGTCGTCTAATTGGCAGGACACCGGCCTTTGGAGCCGAGAGTCGGGGTTCGAGTCCCTGCCCCCGAGGAGATACCGTTAAGAGGGTAGTAGACAGTAGGCAGTAGGCAGTAAGCAGCAGGTAATCGGTAGTCAGTCTTCGGTGAACCCCTCGGCCTGAGCTCGGGACGAAGGCTCAGTTGAACCGTTAGCAATGCAAAATTAGCAATTAGCATTTGCCTTTTGATTTTCA
>DAOUSS010000062.1 GCA_030627085.1 Candidatus Stahliibacteriota bacterium
GGGGATTAGATTTGTATGCTACTATTTTTAACCAGTTAGTGTCAAAACTTTTATAATTGCCTATATTTTTGGTTTTTAGGAATGTTCCAGAGTGTTGTAGATAATTGATATGAATATCCGCCGTTTATTATGTATAGTCTACTGCCTCTTTTTAGCAGAAGCATTTCTGTTTGGCAGGGTTGTTTGGCTTCAAACAGCAAAGTGGAGGGAGTATAAAGACAAGGTAGAAGATCAGGCGACCTGTAAGATTACATTAAGACCAAGAAAGGGTAGGATATACGACCGTAACTTTGGACTACTTGCAACAAGTATAAAGACACATTCCCTTTATACTATGCCCGGGCAACTTAAAGACTCTGACCAGACTGCAAGATCTTTAGCAGAAAAGGGAATGGGCTCATACGCAGAAAACAAGAGAAAGTTTTCAAAATACCCTGATTTTGTCTGGATTAAAAGACACATAACTACAGAAAACGAGATAGCGATAAAAGGAGTTTATCAATGCGAGGATGTAAAAAGGGTCTATCCACTTGATATAGCCTCCTCTCTTATAGGAGTGACCGACCCGTATGGCAAAGGACTATCGGGAATTGAATATAAATTTGACAGGATTTTAGAGGGAGAACCCTGCACTGTTACTATGGGGAAGACACCGGGTGGTGTATTGTATCCTTATCCCTCTTATGGTATAAAACGACCAAAGAGAGGCTGTAATATAATACTCACAATAGATGCTGTAACTCAGGCAATAATAGAGGAGGAATTAAAAAGGACAGTAGAAAGATTTAATGCAAAGGATGGAATGGCAATTGTTATGAACCCGAAAACTGGTGAGATACTTGGTATGGCGTCAGTTAGGGGGTATGGGAATGTAGTTGTAGAGAATCAGTATGAACCGGGCTCGACATTTAAGGTGATTACGCTTGCCTGTGTGCTTGAGGACAGTATTGCTTCATTTGACGCAATTGTTGAGGATGGAAGTGGAAGGTGTATTGTGATGAATAAGGTAATAAAGGATGAGAAACCGCACGGACCACTGACACTCAGGGAGGCAGTTGCGAGAAGCTCAAATGTTGGTTTTATAAACCTTGCGCGTATGGTGGGCAGAGAGAAGCTATATGAGAAGGCAATTCTGTTTGGATTTGGGCAAAAAACTGGTATAGAACTGCCTGGCGAGGCATTAGGAAATGTTTATCCCTCTTCTGAATGGACGCCCATTAGATTTGCAAATATTGCATTTGGACAGGGGATATCGTGTACATTTTTACAACTCTCAATGGCATTTGGATGTATTGCAAACGGTGGCATATTACTCAAGCCACATATAGTTAAAGAGATAGTGGATGGCGATGGGAATGTGGTGTACACAGCGAAACCGAAAGTCATAAGGAGGGTCATTGACGAATCTACTACCAGAGATATTGTTGATCTTCTCGTAGGTGTAGTCAGAGATGGAAGCGGTATACTCGCAAAAGTAAAAGGAGTTGACATTGCAGGGAAAACAGGAACATCACAGAAGTTCAAGAACGGAGAATATACAGAGGACTATATGTCAAGTTTTATTGGTTTTTTCCCTGCAGATGACCCCTTATTTCTGGTTGGTGTATTGATAGATGAACCAAAAGATGTGCATTTTGGAAGTTTGGTAGCTGCTCCTTTGTTCAAAGAGATCGTCATAAGGATTATCTCTTCAGAGCTGATTGCTCGAAATTGATGGAGGTATTGGACGCGGATTAACGCGGATTACCTGTGCTGTCGGGAGTTTCCTCCCGACAGATCGTCGGATGCGTGTCAGGAGGGTATACCGAAGGTCGCCGTAAGGCAACTCCTGACACCACGAGTTAAATGATATGCTCTTAAAGGAACTTATACAAGGCACGATAAAAGATATTAGAATTGATTCAGACCTTGCTAATATAGATATTAAGGGACTTGCATATGACTCACGCGATGTGAAGCCAGGATATATATTCTTTGCAAGAAAGGGTGAGAGGATAAACTCGCATTGTTTTATAGAAGATGCATATAAAAGAGGAGCAGTTCTATTCGTATTGACTGAGGATATTGACATTCCGTACCCGAGAATCGTTGTATCAGATTCAAGAAAACTAATAGCTATTATATCACACAGGTTTTACAGCGAGCCCTCAAAGAAAATGAAGGTAATAGGAATCACAGGAACAAATGGAAAAAGCACTGTAACAATTTTCCTACATTCAATCTATGAGGCTTGTGGCAATCCTTGTGGACTTATAGGAACGATTGTCAATAAAATATCCACTTCTCTATTACCAGCAGAAAGAACTACACCTGAATCACTGGATATTTCAAGGCTAATGCACCTGATGATAGGAAAGGGTGTCGAGACTGTGGTTATGGAGGTATCCTCCCATGGCATAGCCCAGAGTCGCATAGAAGGAGTAGATTTTGATATTGCGGGGCTTACATGTATTGGGAGAGACCATCTTGATTTCCATCGCACATTTGAAGCGTATGTTGAAACAAAGGTATCCCTTTTTAGAATTTTGAAAGAGAATGCCATTGCCGTACTCCCACAAGGGGATTATTTCGATCTTTTTAAGTTCAATACAAAGGCAAAGGTCATAAGTTACGGATACACGGATGGATTAGATTATCGTGGAAACATAATCTCTATGGGACTGAACGGGATGGAATTGCAAATAGACACCCCATATGGCAGGGAAAAGATTCATTCAAGGTTGACGGGAAGACATAATGTATCCAATATACTCATTGCGTATGCCATAGCAAGAGAGGATGGTCTTTCTCCATCGGGTATAATTGAGGGTATTGAAAGCGTTGATGCAATCCCTGGTAGATTTGAGCGTATTGGAAATGTTATTGTGGATTTTGCACATACACCAGATGCAATGATGGCTATGTTACAATCTGCAAGAGAATTTACAAAAGGCAATATAATAACGGTATTTGGATGTGGTGGTGACAGGGATAAGGGGAAAAGGCCCCTAATGGGAGAAATTGCGACTAAACTTTCAGACTATGTATTTATAACATCTGACAATCCAAGAACCGAAGACCCACTCTCTATCATAAAGGAGATAGAAGATGGAATAAAAATAAAAAATTATGAGGTTGTCCCCGATAGAAAAAAGGCAATTGAGAAGGCAGTCAATATGGCAGGCAAGGATGACATTGTGCTCGTACTGGGTAAGGGACACGAAACTTATAATGTTGTCGGCGATGAGAAGATACCATTTGATGATAGGGAGGTGGTGAGACAGGCGATAAGGCGTAAGGAGTAAGGAGTAGGGAGTAAGGAGTAAGGAGTAGGCAGTAAGCAGTAGGCAGTAAGCAGTCCCAGTGAAATATGCTTCGCATTTCACGGGATAAATAGGGCGTAGGATGTGGAATGTGAAATTAGTTGAATGGTTGATTGGTTTATTAGTTGATTGGTTGAAAAGGATAAAGGAAAAAGGGAAAAGTAGGGCGTAAACCGTAGGGCGTAAAGCGTAGGGGCAAACAGCCGTTCGCCCGTACAATTGTCAATTTAAAGATGGAACTCACGAAGAACGAATTTATAAAGGCAATAGATGGCAAGGCTATAAGAATACCCGAGAATGATTTTGAAATCGGCGGTATCTCTATAGACTCCAGAACCATCAAGCCAAAAGAGGTCTTTTTCGCCATCAAGGGGGAGAGATATGATGGGCATGACTTTCTGAACGAGGTTCATGAAAAAGGAGGACTATTTTCTGTAGTTGAAAGGGATATAGGAAGAAATGTGGTGTTGGTGAAAGACACCAGAATAGCGCTATCCCAGCTTGCTTCGTTTTATAGAAATAAATTCACTCCTCTTACTGTCGCTATAACGGGTTCAAACGGCAAGACAACAACGAAACGACTTACATCTCTTGTGCTTGAAAGGAAATTTAATGTTCTCGTATCTCCGCGTAGTTATAATAATGATATAGGTATTCCACTCACTATATTTAAGTTGCGGAGTGAGTGTGAGATCCTCCTTCTTGAATTCGGCATGAATTACAGAGGTGAGATAAGGCATCTGTCGGAGGTTGCACAACCAAAGATTGGGGTTATCACGAACATTGCACCGGTCCATATAGGTAATTTTGGTTCTCTTGAAGAGATTCTCACTGAAAAACTTGAAGTAACATCTTTCTGTCATACAGTTTTTATAAATGCAGATGACAATATGCTAATGAAGGCGATAGAAGACCTTAAGAGAAGGAAACGGGTTGTCACATTCGGTATAAAGAAGGGTGATGTGAAGGCGAGGGATATAACTCTTACTGTGGATGGCTCTATATTCAAGGTGGACGAAACCGAATTTTTTCTATCCCTCATAGGAAGATATAATGTTTATAATGCACTTGTCTCCATAGCAATAGGTGACGAGCTGGGAATAGACAGGAAAGAGATCGCTACTGCACTCCAGAAGGCAGTCCCGGAAGAGGGAAGAGACAGGAGAATTCGTATTGGAGATATCCTTATAATAGATTCTACATACAACTCAAATCCTGTGTCGCTTCTTTCAGTGCTTGAAACTTTAAAACTCCTCAAGGGTAGAAAAATAGCGGTTCTGGGTGATATGCTTGAGCTGGGAGAAGAGGCAGTGCGGTTTCACAGAGAAATTGGGAAAAGATTGAGTGAATTTGATATAAAAGCACTCTTTACTTACGGTGAGCTTGCGCAAGAATTTGCAAAGGAGACAAACCCTCCCTCTGTCTCATCGTATAATGACGTACCAAGTCTTGTAAGTAGCCTTAAATGTTTCGTTAAAGCTGGAGATATCATTCTCATTAAAGGGTCAAGGAAAATGAAGATGGAAAAAGTGGTAGAGGAGCTGGGAAAGGCAGTAGGCAGTATGCAGTAGGGAGTAGGGAGTAAGGCGTTGAGCGTAAGGCGTAGGGAGTTGAGCGTAGGGCGTAGGGAGTCAATTGTAAATTGTCCCGATGGAATAGCTGGCGCATTCCACCCCATACGCTATCGCTACAGGGTAAACGGGATAAATCAATAGTCAATTCTTAGCTATGTTATATCATCTCTTATATCCACTTGCTGAGAGGTTCGGGGTATTTAATCTCTTCAGATATATTACATTCAGAGCAGCATATGCTGGTGCAACAGCACTCATTATTATGATAGTATTAGGTCCGCATATGATAAGATGGCTTAGGTACCATGGGTTTGTCTCCGGAATGAGGGAGCCTATACTTAAGAATCATGAGGTAAAGAAAGGCACACCACTGGCAGGACCGCTCATTGTCATTGCTATAATGGTTTCATCGCTCCTATGGGCGAATATCAGAGAACCCTATGTATGGGTTATGATGTATGCAACGGTTACACTCGCATTTCTCGGTTTCGTAGATGATATAAAGAAGATAAGACGAGGCAAGGGTATTCTTGGCAGATACAAATTTGTATGGCAAATTCTTATTGCTATTCCTATTGCTTTATATATGGTAATCTTGCCCAAGAATCCCGACTATGCTACTATGACCACGCTGCTTTTTGTCAAGAACATCTTCTGGAATTTAGGCGTTTTCTACATACCATTTGTTATAATTGTCATGGTTGCAACATCCAACAGTGTAAACATAGCTGATGGGATTGATGGACTTGCATGTGGTCTTGTGGGAATCTCTGCAGGGGCGTATATCGTATTCTCATACCTGGTAGGGCATTATAAGTTTGCTTCCTATCTTAATATACTCTTTGTTCCCGGTGGCGGAGAGGTTGCAGTTGTGCTTGCATCGGTTGTAGGGGCATCGATTGGTTTCTTGTGGTTTAATGCATATCCTGCAGAGGCGTTTATGGGTGATATGACTTCTCTTCCACTTGGAGGGTTGATAGGGGTTTCTGCGATCCTCATAAAGCAGGAGATTTTGTTAATACTTGTGTGTGGGGTCTTTGTAGTGGAGGCATTGTCCGTAATAATACAGGTGTTACATTACAAGAGAACAAAAAGGAGATTTTTTAGAATGGCACCCCTTCATCATCATTTTGAACTTATGGGAGTGCCAGAGTGCAAACTGGTAATAAGATTCTGGATAGTAGGTATCCTCTTTACATTGATAGCAATATCTACACTTAAAATACGTTAAATGTGGGATGTGAAATGTTAAATGTGGGATGTGGAATGTTTAATGTTAAATGTGAGATGTTAAATGTTAAATGTGGGATGTGGAATGTGGAAGGTAGAATGTGGGATGTGGAATGTGTAATGTAGAATGTGAAATGTGGGATGTGGAAGGTTTAATGTGGAATGTGAAATGTGAAATGTGAGATGTGAGTGAGATGTGGAAGGAGTAATTAGTTGATTAGTTAATTAGTTGATTAGGTGATTGGTTGATTAGGTGATTGGTTGATTAGTTAATTAGTTAAATAGTTAAAAGGGATATCTATGAATCTCGTGAATAGAAGGGTGTCCGTAGTTGGACTCAAAAGAAGCGGAAGTGCTGCGATATCGCTTCTCAAGAAGAAAGGTGCCTTCGTATTTGGAAGCGATATAGATAAGACCATAGATATCTCTTCTCTCGATATACCGCTTGAACTCGGGAAGAACTCCCAGAGGATTCTGGATGCTGACCTTGTAGTGGTAAGTCCCGGTATCTCACTGCAGCATTCGGTGCTCATTGAAGCGAAGAAAAGAGGCATTCCTGTGGTTGGAGAGTTGGAGCTTGCCTCCTGGTTTATACACTCTCCCATAATTGCTGTGACGGGGACAAATGGGAAGACCACTACCTGTCTTTTAATTGATAACATAATGAGGACAGCTTCATTGGATTCAGTAGTTGCTGGGAATATATATCCAGGGCTTCCTCTCTCTCTGGTCGTTGATAAGATATCCCGAGAAACAGTTGTAATAGTTGAGGTATCTTCCTTCCAGTTGGAGACAATAGAAAAATTCAGGCCGCGTATTGCTGTTCTGCTCAACATAACCCCTGACCATCTTGATAGACATCCATCTATGGAGGAGTATAAAAAAATAAAGACAAGGATATTTAAAAATCAGGAGAAGACAGATTTTGCTGTCTTGAACTTTGATGACGAAAACGTAAAAGAGGTATTCAATGGAGCCGAGTCGAAGGCGGTATACTTTTCAATTTCTGAGAGCAAGAAGGTGAAAGTATATACGAAAGACGGTTTTATCTGGTTTGGCAAGGAGCAACTTTTCCCGATACCGGAAATGGATATTCCACTTGAAGATATACTTGCAGGAATTGCAGTGTCAAAAATACAGGGGATAAGAAATGAATCAATAAAGGAAGGTCTACTTTCATTTACGGGTGCACCGCACAGAATGGAGAATATTGGGGACATAAACGGAAGGACATTTATAAATAATTCTATGTGCACAAATCCCTCATCTTTTGTGAAGTCTCTTAATGTCCTGAAAAAAAGACCTATACTAATTATGGGTGGAAAATCAAAGAAAGTTGATATAGAGCCTATCCTTGATGCAGTTATAAAGAAGGTAAAGTTTTGCGTTGTCATGGGAGAGGTAAGCAATCTTATCATAAGGAGTTTGAAGGAGAAAGATTACCTTAACTTTTATTTTGCGCAAGATATGGCAGATGCTATACAAAGAGCTTATTCTGTTTCATCTCCCGGTGATGTTGTATTTCTCTCGCCTGGATTTGCATCATTTGATATGTTCAAAGATTTTCAGGAGAGAGGAGATGTTTTTAAGAAGGAGGTTAAAAATTTGCTGGAAGGATAGAGGTTAATTATGCGGGAGAATCAGGTAAAA
>DAOUSS010000048.1 GCA_030627085.1 Candidatus Stahliibacteriota bacterium
AAGTCAAAATTTGGTAGCCGCAGACTTCAGTCTGCGTATAGAAAATGCCATACTGAACCCATTTTGCGCAACTTAAAAGTTGCGGCTACCAAAAGGTTGCGGCTACCAAAAGGTTACGGACACCGATTCAATTTGTATATTTTGGTACAACCCGAGTGGCTTATCATTGCTCGTAACTTTACAGTATAATTTTTGCCGTCACAGCACTTTGGGACAAAGTCTAAGTTTACATTTTGGGCATAAGGTCCTTATGGGAAGGGGGAAATTTCGCATAATGCGTTTGTTTATTTAGAGATACTCTCTATTCGACAATTGTGCAATCATCAAATCAGAAAAAAGGGACAGGATAGTTTTTTAGTTTATATGATGCTCGCAGGTTGACAGTTATTGGATACAGCAAGGCTAACGCCTTGCCCTACATTGCAGTGCACGAATTGAATTCCCCGCCTTTGACGGGACAGACGTGCCTACATAGGGCAAAGTGTGGTTTCGCATAAGCGGAGGGGAAATAAATTAGTAAAGTGTAATGTAAAGATTTAACCCTACCATGTTTGAGCTTGTATCAAAATTTAACCTTGTTGGGGACCAGCCACAGGCAGTAGAGAGACTTGTGGAGGGTGTAAAGAAGCGT
This sequence comes from Candidatus Stahliibacteriota bacterium, assembly GCA_030627085.1. Taxonomy (GTDB): domain Bacteria; phylum Hydrothermota; class UBA3073; order UBA3073; family UBA3073; genus UBA3073. Next base: position 632 of record DAOUSS010000048.1, read on the forward strand.
TACAAGTTCCAGACACTCCTTGGCATCACGGGCTCTGGTAAGACATTTACGATGGCAAACCTCATCGCAAGGGTGGATAAACCGACAATCGTTATCTCTCACAACAAGACCCTTGCTGCACAGTTGTTTGGAGAATATACCGGCTTTTTCCCCCGCAATGCAGTTGAATATTTTATCTCATATTATGATTACTACCAGCCCGAGGCATATCTTCCGCCAACAGATACATATATTGCAAAGGATGCCTCCATAAACGATGAGATAGACAAACTGCGTCTTCGGGCGACATCTGCGCTTGTAGAGAGGAGAGATGTTGTGATTGTTGCCTCTGTGTCCTGTATATACGGGCTCGGTTCACCTGAGGATTACAAAAATCTTGTTTTGAGGATAAGAAAAGGCGAAACACTAACAAGGAAAGAACTCTTAAAGAGACTTATAGATATCCAGTACCAAAGAAACGATGTAGATTTCATAAGGGGAACATTCAGAGTGAGGGGCGATGTGGTTGAGATACGCCCTGCCTACGAGGAGAATGGTGTAAGAATTGAGTTTTTCGGGGATGAGATAGAGAAGCTCTCCCTTATTGATCCACTCACTTTCCAAAAAGAAGAAGAGAGAGAATGGATTCATATATATCCTGCCAGACACTTTGTTACAACTCAACCTAAAATTGAAGAAGCGTTACAAAATATAGAGATAGAACTTGAAGAGACAGTAAAGCACTTCAAAGAAAAAGGAAAACTCCTTGAAGCGCAAAGACTTGAAACACGTACAAGATACGATATAGAACTACTCAGGGAGGTTGGATACTGCCCTGGTATAGAGAACTACTCTCGCCATATTTCAGGAAGGGAACCTGGTTCAAGACCTGCCTGTCTTCTTGATTTCTTTCCCAGTGATTTTCTTTGTATAATAGATGAATCGCATGTTACAATACCCCAGATTATAGGTATGTACCATGGTGACCGCTCAAGGAAGGAGACACTGGTGGAATATGGCTTCAGGCTTCCGTCAGCCCTTGACAATCGCCCACTTAGATTTGATGAGTTCATTGAGATTGTTCCACAGATAATCTTTACCTCTGCCACACCAGCGGAATTTGAATACAGGCATTCATCACAGGTTGTAGAACAGATTATAAGACCGACAGGTATTCCTGACCCGAAAATCACAGTAAAGCCCAAAAAAGGCGAGATTGATGATCTTATTGAGGTGGTAAGAAAAAGGGCAGAAAGAGGAGAGAGGGTGCTTGTAACGACCCTTACAAAGAGGATGGCAGAAGAATTGACAGATTATTTTGCAAGACTGGATATAAAGGTAAGATATATTCACTCCGAGATAGGTGCAATAGAGAGGGTAGATATCTTGAGGGACCTTCGGCTTTCTGAATTTGACTGTCTTGTTGGAGTAAATCTTCTAAGAGAGGGACTTGACCTTCCTGAGGTATCACTCGTTGCAGTTTTAGATGCCGATAATGAGGGATTCCTTCGCTCATATACATCCCTGATCCAGACTGCCGGAAGGGCGGCAAGGAATGTAAACGGAGAGGTGATAATGTATGCAGACAAGATAACGGATTCTATGAGGAAGACAATAGAAGAGACGAAGAGGAGAAGAAAGGCGCAACTGGAATACAACAGGAGGCATAACATAACGCCGAAAACTATATATAAAACCAGAGAGGAGATTCTCCTCACCACATCCGTCGCAGATGCGATGGTGAAGGAGAAAGAAGAAGAATACAAGGGTATAGAGAGTCTGGAGGAGATTGACAAGCTTATAAGGCTTATGCGAAAGTTCGCAGATGAAGAGAGATTTGAAGAGGCTATAAGGGTGCGGAACAGGATAAGGAAACTACAATCAATGACAAGGAAAAATTCATCACAGTGGCACAAAGAAATTCATAAAAAGATGTCAAAATAAGGAGGAGAGTATGAAAGCAAAGGAACTGGCAGAACATTTAGATGAATTCCTGAGGGTGAAAGAGATAGAGGATTACCTCTTAAATGGTCTTTCGGTCGAGAATAAAAAGGATATTGAAAAGATAGCCCTCGCGGTTGACGCATCGCTTGAAGCGTTCAAAAAAACAAAGTCAATGGGGGCAGATCTGCTTATTGTCCATCATGGGCTTTTTAATAAACAGGAGTGTCTTCCACTTACAGGGGCGTTGTATGAGAGAATTAAGTTTCTGATAGATAACGACATAGGCTTGTATTCTGTCCATCTACCACTTGATATGCATCCACTTGTGGGCAACAATGCGCAGGCGGTAAAATTACTTGGAGGGAAAGAGGGAAGACCCTTTGCAAATGAATGTGGAGTTAATATAAGCAAAGAGATAATACTGGGAGAGATTCTAACTCTGGAGGAATTAGTAGAAAAAATAGAAGAAAAATTTAATACCAGAACAGTGGTATGGAAATTTGGCAAAGATACGGTAGAGAGTGTTGGCTATGTGAGTGGAGGAGGAATAAGTTTTCTTAAAGAAGCAGTCCAGTTAGGAGTTGATACCTTTGTAACAGGCGAGCCGAAACACGGTGCCTACTGGATGGCAAAGGAAGCGAAGATAAACTGCATATTTGCGGGTCATTACGCAACAGAGACGCTTGGAGTGAAGGCATTGGGCGGATATATCAACGAAAAATTTGGAATTGATGTGGAGTTTATTGGGTTGCCAACAGGACATTAAAAGATTTTAGATTCCAGATTGTTCCTTCTCGAGGCCCTTGAAGAAATCGTATGCATCATCTGCAGATGCATTCTCATGCACAATTGCCCGCACTGCTTTTATCATTGCAACAGGATTCTCTGATTGGAATATATTTCTCCCCATATCCACTCCTGTTGCTCCGTGGCTCACTGCATCAAATGCAAGCTTAAGTGCATCTTTCTCAGAAGTTTTCTTACCTCCCGCAATTACCACAGGAACAGGACAATTCTTTACAACCTTTTCAAAATCTTCACAATAATATGTCTTTACAAAATGTGCGCCCATTTCAGCGGCAATCCGACAGCATAAACCAAGATACTTCGCATCCCTTACCATTTCTCTCCCTACTGCTGTAACGGCAAGAACAGGGATGCCATATTTTTCTCCCTCATCTACCAATTTAGAAAGATTCACAATGGTACGGTGTTCATATTCACTACCAATATAGATTGAGAGAGCCACTGCAGAAACATTAAGGCGAATGGCATCCTCCATAGAAACAGTAATATCCTCGTCTGAGAGTTCCTTGCTAAGGATACTATTTCCGCCTGACACCCTTAATACAATTGGTACGGAAGCATCAGAATCCACTGATGTGCGCAAAATTCCTCTCGTCAGCATCAATGAATCCGCATAGGGAAGAAGGGGTTCGATCGTTTTTTTAGGGACCTCAAGCCCTGTCGTAGGACCAAGAAAATATCCATGGTCAACTGCCAGCATAACAGTGCGATTATCCTGTTTTATTATACGGTTTAGACGATTATCCAATCCCCAGCACATAATTTTACCTCCTGGTTTAAGCCACGGATTACACCGATTTAACTGATTATTTAATCAAAGAATTTGTACTAGATATTATAAAATGCCTTTAATTTATTTTTCTTTCTGTGTTAATCTGTGAAATCTGTGGCTTATATTTAGACGCGGATTTCTGCGCATAGATCAAAGTTATTAAGTTATTAGGTCATTAAGTTATTAAAGGATTGATTACCCAATGACCTACTTGCCGACAGGGATATCTTTTCCTGCTGTATTTAGTTTCTCCCCAGACATCTTACAGAATCCGTCAAAGATAACACCGTTTTCTATAGAGAGTCTCTTACAAATTATATCCCCATTGACAACGGAGCCTGCCTTTAGCTCAATCTTGCCCTGGCTCTTTATACCTCCAATTACCTTTCCTCCTATCAGGGCGTTTTTCGTTTGTATTGTGCCTTTTATAACACCGGTTTTTCCGAGCACGAGTGTGTCATTGACAATAACCTCGCCCTCAATCATGCCATCTATTCTTATTCCTGCATCTGCCCTCAGATTACCTTTTATGTAGGTACCAGCTGTCAGGATATTTGTCAACCCTCTGCTTACCTCTCTCATATACACCTCCGTGAGAAAAATACGATAATGTTAAGGACTTAACTCTGTTTTCCGCTGTAGGCACAAAGATTAGATTTTAGATTACAGATTTTAGATTGTAGATAGATCAAAGATTGTAGTGTTATCGCGACTGGGAAGTCGCTCCCACAATTACCTAATTACCAAGTGACCTAAAACCTAATTACGGTCTTTATCTGTGTTAATCAGCGTCTAATTAGTATATCTATTGTTCAAATGGTGGTTACTGATAATTGAAAACATTCGAGCAGGTTCTCCCTCTATCCCTTTTACTACAAGGTTGAAAAAAGGGGATTCTATGGCACCTATTCTCAAAGGCGCTCCGACTAAATAACTGATCACATCTACCGTTTCATTGAGATCAAACGATATATCAATATGGAGATTTCTCAAGATTGCCTTTGTCTCAAAGAATTTCCTCGCAAGGGTAGCAAACCCAGGGACAAAATAGATTATATCATCAAAGCCAATTGCATTACTACCCTCGCCGACGATTGCGAATATTTTACATCCTGTAAACTTTTCTCTTACCAATGTTGCAATACTATTTCTATAGTTAGGCGTATTTTTTTCTTCCACCGGGAATATAACTGCAATATGCCTTGCATTTCTCACTACCTTACCTATGTCCACAATCTGTCTTTTCAGAGGTAGCGAAAGAACATATCTAACAGCAGTTATCATAAGATATCAAATTAAGAGGAATGCGGGATATAAAACGGAAAAGGAAGAAGTTCCTTTAGCGTTGTCTCGCGGGTCTCTCCTCTGTCGTTTACAAGTGTTATCCTCAGATCTTCCACAAATTCACTCAGAACCTGCCTGCAGGCACCACAGGGATAGATAAAATCACTTGAGACAATCACAAGATGTTTAAAGTTACATTTTCCCTCTGATGCAGCTTTTGCTAATGCCACTCTCTCAGCACATATGGTAAGCCCGAACGAGGCGTTTTCTATATTACAGCCTGTGAATATCTCCTTGCTCTTGATAGATATTGCCGCACCTATCTTTATCCCGGAATAAGGCGCATATGCATATTTCCTCGCCTCTTTTGCTTTTTGTATGAGAAGTTTATCTAATTCCATCACTCGACCTTTATTTTGTCTTTCAACTCTTCAAATCTCTTTTCCCCTATGCCTTTTATATTTTTTATTTCTTCTATATCTTTAAGCTCGCCCTTTTCTTTTCTGTACTCAACTATCCTGTCAGCATAAACAGGACCAATCCCCGGGAGTAGCATGAGTTCTTTCTTGTTTGCGGTGTTTATATTTATCCTGCCGGTGGGGATTTTATCTTTCTCTTTTGGGGAAGTATTACGCTTTACATTTGACGCGGAGGCAGACAGCTTGATCAGACTGTCAATGCCTTCTTCTTGATAGTTCATTTCCAAAATCGCCCTGTCAAGTTCAGGAGCAAAAAATGGATTTCTGAGTTTGTAGAAGTATATTGAGGAACCAATTGTTATAATACCAATAAGAATATATATAATCCTGCGTTCCTGAGGGGTAAAAAGGGACATAGATTCTCCTGATAGATTAAAGATTACAGATTGTGGGCGAATAGCAATTCGCCCCTACGGGATTGTTCACCACAAAGGCACAAAGAACACCAAGATTGAAGATTGAATCAAGGCTGAAGCCTTGAGTTACGGTTGTAAGGTAACGTAACTCAACCCTTTAGGGTTGACTAATGACCCAATGACCTAATTACCTAATGACCTAATTACTTTATGACTTAATTACAGTGTTAATCTGCGTCTAATTTCAGAAATTGCTCTGCTTTCTTTGCTATACCTTCGCCAGTAAGACCTATCTTTTTAAGTAGAATATCCCTTGCGCCGTGTTCTATGAATCTGTCAGGAATTCCAAGACGGAGGAGATTCACTCCTATCTGTTTGTCTATTAGAAGTTCTGCAACAGCACTGCCAAAACCTCCACTCAATGCATTCTCCTCACAGGTTATAATGTTTTTTGTCTTTTGTGCAATTTCTATGATTGTATCTCCGTCAATGGGCTTGGCAAATCTTGCATTGAATACACCTACATCAAATCCCTTTTTCTTCAATATATCACTCGCCTCAATGGAGGGATATACCATAGACCCTATAGCGAGTATAAATCCATCCCTGCCATCTCTCAGGATTTCTCCCTTTCCTATGTGAATTTTTGTGGGCTTTGTCGTGGAGCCTATCGCTCGTGCCCTTGGGTATCTAATTGCGATGGGACCCTTTCTGTAGTCTGTCGCCACAGCAAGCATATCCACAAATTCATTTTCATCTTTTGGACTCATAACAATCATATTTGGAATCATACGGAGATAGGATATATCAAATGCTCCATGATGCGTTGGACCATCTTCCCCTACAAGACCTGCTCGGTCAAGACAAAAGACCACAGGAATATTCTGGAGGGCTACATCGTGGATTACCTGATCGAAACCTCTCTGTAAGAATGTAGAATATATGGCACACACAGGCACATATCCTTCAATTGCCATACCTGAGGCAAAGGTTACTGCATGTTGCTCTGCGATGCCAACATCGAAGAACCTCTCCTTAAATCTCTCTCTGAAACAACAGAGTCCTGTACCTTCTGGCATGGCGGCTGTTATCGCAACAACCTTATCGTTTTTCTCACCAATTTCACAGAGCGTCTTTCCAAATACATCCGTGTAAGTTGGAGGGCCGCCCTTCTTGTGAGGTTCTCCTGATTCTATGTCAAAGGGTCCGAGTCCGTGGAATAATGGCAGGTTATTTCTGGCGGGTTCATATCCTCTCCCCTTTTCGGTTAATACATGTATCAAGACGGGTTCCTCTAAGTTCTTTACAGACTCAAAAGCCTCTACTAACATGGGAATGTTGTGTCCGTCAAATGGGCCTATGTATCTCAACCCAAGTTCTTCAAAGAGTATTGTAGGTATCATAAGGTTTTTCACACCTTCTCTTAATTTCCTTGCAGCAAGTCGTGCTCGCTCTGATAAGCTAGGTGGAAGTCTGCCAAGGAGTTCCCATACATCCTTCTTTAATTCATTGTATATAGGAGCAGTAGATATCTTTAAAAGATATCTTGACATACCCCCTACATTTTCGGAGATAGACATATGATTGTCGTTAAGAATCACTATCAGTTTCTTTTTTAAAAATCCTGTCTGATTTATACCTTCATATGCCATACCTGCAGTCATTGCGCCATCCCCAATAACGCAGATAACCTCAAAATCCTCATTTTTAAGATCTCTTGCACAGCTAATTCCAAGCCCGGCAGATATTGATGTGGATGAATGTCCGGTGCCGAACACATCATATTCACTCTCCTTGCGGTGCGGGAAACCTGAGATTCCTTTATGCTGCCTTAGGGTGTGAAACTTTTCCCTCCTCCCTGTAATTATCTTGTGTGTATAACTCTGGTGTCCTACATCCCATATTATTCTGTCTTTTGGTGCGTTAAATACTTTATGAATTGCAAGTGTCAGTTCAACAGCTCCAAGGTTGGGAGCAAGGTGTCCACCCGTCTTTGAAACCACCTTAATTATGAATCTTCTTATCTCAGACGCGAGGGAGTTTAGTTCATGATATGATAGTGACTTTATGTCTAAGGGCGAGTTAATATCGGAAAGCATATTCCCCCCTTGGATTTAATTTCAAAGTTTAGTATAATAAGGCACACATTTTTATTCTCTTCGCAAACTCACTACCCTGTTTCTTCTGTTTCTTTAATTGCATAGGAAATTATACCACGAATGCACACGAATGGTACTAACTACACAAATTTTCTTCTTTTAATTTTTGAAATTATTCGTGTTATTTGATTAATTCGTGCGGATTCGTGATTAGTTTTTCTGCTTGACTTCTTTTAGTAAGAATCCTTCGTCGGTTTTTGTAAGTTCCTTTATTTTCACCTCTGCCCTGTTTAATTTCTGGCGCAGCAATAGAAGAAGTCCCTGTCCTTCCTCAAAGAGTTTAAGGGCGTCATCGAGGGAAACATCTCCGTCTTCAAGTTCTTTTACTATCTCCTCAAGACGGTGTAGGGCATCCTCGAATTTTATCTCTTTCATAAATCCCCCATATAAATATCATGTTATGTAAAATATTTAACCACAGAGGTCACAGAGAAACCAGAGTCAAAGAAATTCAAAAATCATAGCCGCACCTACCTG
>DAOUSS010000126.1 GCA_030627085.1 Candidatus Stahliibacteriota bacterium
AGTAATTATTTAGCGCCTTTAAACATTCATTCTTCTCCACCTTGATATTGTATAATGCACGATGTGTGGGAAGTATAACAAGCCCATCATCAGAGGTTGATACAAATGTCACCATAACATAACCTGCATCAGGATTCTCTCGACTGTAGGTAAGTGCAGTCTCATACCTGTGATGCCCATCTGCAATAAGTATGGATTTATCTGCCATAAACTTGGAAATCTTATTTATTATTTTACCATCTGTCACTTTCCATATCTTGTGTATTACTCCCTCCTCAAAAGATTCCTCTACCTCTATTACAGGCGAAAGCGAGGTCGCAGGTGCGAGAAGTTCTGTGACAAAGTTTTTCTCATCAGGATACAGCATAAATATCTGTCCAAGATGTGTTTTTGTTGCCCTCAGAAGATTTAATCTATCCTCTTTTGGCTTTGAAAGGGTTCTCTCGTGTGGCAAAACGACACCTGTGGAGAAATCTTCCAGTTTGATGATGGCACAGAAACCTTTCCTTGTCTTTCTCTCTCCAGTTGGGGCAGTAAACTCTTGATGATAAGGATATATACAAGGTGTCTTGTCCTGTACAAGGATACCAGAATTAAGCCACGCTCTCAGATACTCGCCTGCCTTTTCATATTTATTCGGGCTATCGTACGGCAGTATCACCCTTACTATATTGTAATCGTTCTTCTTATAATATGTCTCCTGCATAACGGGAGTTATCTTGTCATATGGTTGCGTAACCACATCCTTTATCCTTACCTTTTCTGTATTATATCTTACGCCTTGAAATGGTCTTACATTAGCCATATACCCTCCAAAATTTAATTGAAATCAACTGCAGAGAACGTAGAGATAGATTATAGATTGTAGATTTCAGATTGTAGTATTATCGCGACTAGAAAGTTGCCCCCACAATAACCTAATTACCTAATAACCTGATTACTATCTTTACAGGGTAGGCAGAAGTTCCCTGTTGAAAAAAATAAATTACAGATATTTTTTAAGTTTTTCCTTCTCGCCCATCTCTTCAATAAATTTCTTTATCCTATCTACGTGAGATTTCTTACAGACAAAAAGCACATCATCAGTATTTACTACTACCAGATCAGAAGCCCCCAAAAGGGCAGTAATACCCTTCTCATTTGACACAATACAGTTACTCGAATCCTTAAGAAATGCCTCACCTACAATCGTGTTTCCATTCTTATCCTTACCAAGAAGTCTCTCAAGCGACAGCCAGGAGCCGACATCATCCCAGATAAAGTCTCCTTTTAAAACAGCGGCTCTCTGTGAGCGTTCCATAACTGCATAATCTACGGATATTGCGGGAAGACCATCATATGCTTTCGTAAGTTCTTCCCATCCCAATTGCTGATTCTGGTTATTGAAGAGCTTCTCGGCTATATATGGAGCATGTTTCTTAATCTCATCAATTATGGTCTTTACCTTCCATACAAACATACCTGAATTCCACAAAAAGCTCTTTGCTTTAAGAAATTCCATTGCTCTCTTCTTTGTGGGTTTCTCTTTGAAACTTTTCACCCTGAAAACCCCATTTTCTATCTCCTCTCCTACTTCTATGTATCCATATCCTGTATCGGGACGGGTTGGAGTTATACCAAATGTAACAAGCCAGTTATCTTTTGCCACTGATACTGCCCTCTCTATAGATGCGGTAAACTTTTTTCTCTCCTTTATATAGTGGTCTGCTGGAAGACATATCATAATAGCATCAGGGTCTCTTCTATGGAGACAAGAGGCAACATATGCTATTGCAGGGGCAGTATTTCTTCCAAAGGGTTCCAACAGAAGATTCGACTCCTTGATGCCCAAAACGAGACTTCTCACCATATCACCCAGTTCAGATGTGGCCACAATTACCACATTTTCAGCCGAAACCACAGGAAGAATGCGGTCTACCGTCTCCTCCAGCATTGTCTTCTTTAATATAAGGGGCAAAAACTGCTTCGGCCGCCTCTCTCTTGATTTGGGCCAGAATCTTTCTCCTCTTCCTCCAGCAAGTATAACGGCATATATCATAGTATCCTCCTTTAAAAGGCACCCACCTTGCTCTTTCATTTGTACTCCTTTGCTTCTTCTTCTTTTCGCAACACCCTTAATGCACCCTGAGCAAGTGCAAGCATCTCATTCTCCCCAGGATATATAATAACAGGTGCTATAAATTCAATTCTTCTCTTTATCCAATCAATTAAAAGATTCGAACCTGCCAGACCGCCTGTTAGAACTATATAGTCCACATCTCCATTCAGCACTGTTGCCATCGCTCCGATCTCCTTTGATATCTGGTAAGCCATTGCCTCGTATATCTTTCTCGCATATTTATCTCCTTCCTTTATTCTTTGAACAACCTCATCAGCCAAGTTTGTTCCGAGGTACGCAACCAGTCCACCCTCACCAACAAGTCTCCTTAAAAGAAATGATTTCGTATACTTGCCGCAGGTACACATTTCAAGAAACGCAGTCGTAGGAAGAGAACCCGAACGCTCGGGAGAGAAAGGCCCCTCCTGTATTGCGTTGTTTGCATCTATCAATCTGCCTTTTTTTACAGGACATACAGATATACCCCCTCCAAGATGTGCAACAACAAGATTCATTTTCTCCATTTTTCTCTTTTTATCCTTCGCTATCTGTCTTATGCAAGCCTTTATGTTAAGTGTGTGTTGGAGAGCAACTCTCTCTATTTCTGGTATACCCGAAAATCTGGCAAGTTCCTCAAATTCATCAACCGATACAGGGTCCACAAAGAACGATGGAATACCAAACTCTTCTGCAATGTCATATGCAAGGAGTGCACCGATGTTTGATATATGTTCCCCCTGCACTTTCCCATTTCTTATATCGGCAAGCACTCTTTCAGTTATTCTGTAGGTTCCGCTCTTAAGCGGTTTAAAAAGCCCTCCTCGTCCAACAACACCGTCAGGTTTTATCCCCCATTTTTCTACCTCTCTCTTAATATCGTTACTCCTCGTATCTACCTGCTCCAGTACCGATTTTTTATCCTTAAAGGAGTCTCTATCATATCTTACGACGGTCTTCTTAACCTCTTTCTCATCCTTGAACATAGAAATCTTCGTAGAGGTTGAACCTGGATTTATAGCCAGCATATACATAATGTCTCCTTATGTACCTCTACTTTTGTATCTTTTTATCTTCTCCTCTCCCCTTAATACCCGCAGGGTGGATTCCACAATTGCCTCGAGTTCGATAGATCCCGGGTATACTACAATAGTGGTATAAGGGGATATGTATTCAGAGACGAGTGATACAAGAAGTTTTGATTTGCTTCCACCCCCCGTAAGTATCACAGAATCTATCTTCCCTCCACATACCATAAGCCCACCAATACACCTGGCAATACTGTATGCCATAGCCCTGAAGATACTATCTGCCTTTTTATCGCCTTGCTTTATCCTCTCCTCAACTTCCTTTATGGACGACGTGCCAAGCCATCTTTTAAGTCCTCCTTCTCCGTATGAAAATCTCAGCATCTCTTGTTCTGTATATCTGCCAGAAAAACAGAGTTTGGTATAATCGGGGGTTGAAAGACCGCCGCATGCCTCTGGTGAGAAAGGGCCATCCTGCCTTGCATCGGCCACATCACAGATTTTCCCCCTTTTTACAAGATTTACCGTAAGACCACCGCCTATATGAACCACAATGAACGCAGTATCCCTGAGAGGCTTCTTCATCTCTTCTGCCCTTCTTCTTGCCTGTGCTCTAACATTCAGCGAATGTGTCCTTCCCGATCTCGGGATTTCCGGGAGCCCTGATACTCTTGCGGGTTCCCAGAGTTCATCTGTGGAAATAGGATCTACCATGTATGCAGGGATTGAGAACTTCTCTTTTATATCATGTGCAATAAGTATACCAAGATTTGCAGCATGCTGGGCATCTACCCTGCCATATCTTATGTCATCAATTATACCCTTATTGATCTCGTATACGCCACCTTCCATTGGATATAGTATGCCACCCCTTGAGGAGACTACCTTTATTTTCTGGAGATAATCACTGGTGTGGTCTATAATACAATCCATTCTCATTTCAAATTGGTCAAGGATGGGAATTGCAAGTTCATCCCCTGAGTGTTCTATCTTTTTCCTTATTATTGGCTTTTTATCATCAAATACGCCAAATTCTGTAGATGTCGAACCGGGATTTACTGCAAGAATAAGCATAACCTGACTATTGACAAATGACTAATGACCAGTGACCAATGACTAATCCCCATTACCTCTTTATTGCCTTTATATGCCCGAACTTAAGGTCTACATAAAGAACGGAAGGGATCATATCACTGTTGTAATACAGGATCAACCCCTGTCCTCCAAATACCTTCACGCCTTCCACAAAAGGAGTTATAACAAGATAGGTTTCATCGCCAATCTTCACTTCACTCACAGGTACTGCTATCTCTCGGTTCCTTTTACCATCATGGAGCATCAGCACAAGGGTGTCCCCTGGAGATGGAGAAAGCGTTCTTATGTAATAGATGAGAGAGAATATCTCTCTTGCATCACTGGAGAGTTCAACCGTATCTCTATCATTATATATAGCAAATCCCCTGTAATGATAAAATGCTATCTTCCTGTGTCTTTTATACCTGCCCTCTTCTATCCATGCCTCATAAAGAAGTGGTTTGTATGTGGTATCAACCCAGACCTCGTACCTGTCATTGACCCTGTATATATGTGATATTCCTTCGCTGGTTTTCTGTATACAGGTAATCTTGTATATGCCATTTACCTCTTCAAAATAGAGCCTTATCACCCCTGCAGGGAAGGGTCCGAACCTGGCGTTATATACGAGTTCCTCGGGTACCGGAATAAGAAAGAACAATATATTCAAAAAGATCATATCGGATTCTTCCCACGCCTGCCCCGCCTTGGCGGGGGGCAGATGTCGGGCGGACGAAATTATCCCAAGATACAAACCATCAAGTTATTAAGTAATTGAGTCGTTAAGTTATTTCCAAGCGTGTTCTTTTCTACCTGTCGGTAGACAGGAATTACGTAATTACCCAATAACCTAATTACTGTTTTTGATATAATCTGTGAATATCTGTG
>DAOUSS010000102.1 GCA_030627085.1 Candidatus Stahliibacteriota bacterium
AACAGATATTAGGAAAATATGTCAAAGAGCATTATTGGACTAATAGCTTGTTATACATAGAGTTATTAGTAATTCAGGATTTCCGTTAATACATGCTTTTATAATCATTTTATAACTGCGAATTTGCCAATTTTTGTACCAATGTCAGGTGCATCTATATGATATATATAAATCCCGTAAGATATTTCCATATTATCTTTTGATAACATATTCCATGATTCAGTGCCATCAAATACAGTGCTGTTATGTACAATGACTTTAACCAACTCACCACTCATTGTATATATCCTGATTGTGCATTTATTCGGTAAATGAATAAAGTCAATTCTTCTATCATGCTCTGTTCCTACAGCCTGTTGAGCCATTGTAGGCTCCAAAATCTCTGGTTCCCATGCTGCAGCAACAATGTAAGGGTTTGGAACAACAGCAATACGCTCAAGCTGTGACGTTGCGACTTCTGGATTTACTTCAGCTGCCTTGGCAGTAAGCAGGATTACATCACAAGAAGTAAATGGTTTTTTAATGGTCACTAACAGTTTATCACCATCTCCAGGAGGAACAGCTAAGGTATCTGGCTGGTTAAACCTTATCTCCCAGGTTCCCTTTAGATTGCCGTTTTGATAAATAATAGGAACAATTGCATCTTTATCTCTGACCACGGAATCGGGCACGCCAGTATTGGCAAAGAAAAACGGTGAGGAAACACTGTCAGTTACATTCCAGACCTTAAAGTTAACAAGATGTCCAACAATATCAGTGTCAACCACTCCATCAAAAAAACTGATTTCATAATCGGCCGGGTATTTAACGCCTCCCGAATATGGCTTTACACCAACTGTATACCGGCAATCACCTTGGAGCCAGTTAGAGGAATCATATGCTATTTCATCGCTGATAATTTTCAATCTGATGCCATCAAAGACATCGCCTGCATCCTCTCCATGTATGTATGGACAATCTACTACCAGAGTGGTTCCGTCAGTTATATCAAATATTGAATAAGTAGTATCCAAGTTGCTTGTGTCATCAAAGGTTATTTTGTATTGATGTCCATCCTTAACCTTTTGGGGGTCAATTATAATTGGAATAAATTCACCAGTGCCAAAAATTCTGGTATGCTGTAGATCAACTTCAGGGGATTCATAACCAGCACTTGGAGCATTTGGGATTACTTCAATAACATTTGGCCCGCCCAGGGTAATTGGTGACTCTGATGGCAAGATACCTTTATTCACACAACCAGTATCATATGCAGTGATGGCATAGTAGTATTTCATCCCGTTTACAACATTGCTATCAATCCATGAATGAAGCAAGCCTGTTTCATCACCTAAATAGAAGTGGTAACCATTTGAACCTAATGGAAACAGACCACTGATACCATCAGTTTTATCAAACTGCGCCTCCGGTACATTGGCTACTTGACGCCCTAATGCGTCGGTAATGGCTTTTCCCCAGGTCTTTGTATTTCTGGTGGTTCCTTTATAAATCTTATATCCTTCAAAATCGTTTTCCAAAACGGGGTCAACAGAGCTTTCAGCTCTGGTATCCCAATACAAGGTTACTTTTCCGTCTCCTGGAACGGCAATTAAACTAGGTTTATCCGGTGCCTTTGTAAATTCGTAACCCAGATCATAGATTTCTTGAGCAACTTCAGAATTTTCAAACATATCCGCTGAATCAGCCCCTATTACAACAGCCACCGAAAATCTCTGGCTCTCACCAGGTTCTAAAGAAAAGTAACCGGAGCTAAATATGGTGACATGGTCCATAGGCTCGGTAGGGACTTCAAATGTGCCGGGTTTCATATAATTCCACATAACGCTATCCTGCAATGCATAAGCTAATCCATATACGAACGATGTCACGGCTGTGAGTCCCAGCTCCTCTCCTGCTAAATCTTTGGGTGTCTCCAGCATCTTAAATCCGAGCCATCCAATGTCTTCATCAGACTCAAAATTTACACTACTATTATCAGAGTCCCAGGTATAGACCATATTTCTCGTAGCATCAAAGGCAAAACAGTCATCTCCATAGTCAGGATAACCACCGACATCAAAATCGCCAAATACACCAACGACCACTTTATCCAATCTTGTAGGTGATATGTTTTTAATCTCGTAAATAAAGAAAACGATATCTTCTGCAAGTGATGCAGCCCATTGATAATGACGGAAGGCTAACTGGACACCCAGACCATGAAGGGTTGAATCGTTAGGGTCAGGATAATAGGTTGGACCATATTCATCCTGATATCCAGTGCACGCTTCGTCAGTCATTACACAATAACTTTCCTGGTCGGCAGTAACAATCCCGGACCCAAATTCACCTGGCCATTCCGTTGTTCCATCAGGCCATACAGGCGGCCATGTCTCCGGCTTATCACTAAAGGCAAACCAACCCTGCCATTCAGTCGGTGGGTTTGGATTTGCATATCCGCCTAAAGGCTCAAATTCCTCACCACCACCATCCTGAATTCCATCAATCACTATGTAAATTGTAGTGTCTCGTTCTCCGTCTTCAGTCTTACCAATAACCTCTGCTCCAATCATTGGTCCCATCTCATAACCGTATTCACGCCCACTGTAGATTGGCCACTCTAATCTCGGTTTGTTTCTATCTCCTGGGCCCCCTATTGAGCCAAAATTGGATATTCTTGTTCTGATTAGATTACCAGTAGTGATGCCAAATCTTCTGTCCTCGTGTCCCTTGTTATTTGTCGGAATATATTTTCCCGTATATTTTTGGCCGGGTGGACCAGCGCTGATTGAGCTCGCTATCAGTGTGACAGATACCATCATTATAAATTTCTTAAGCATACCTCCTCCTGGTATAATGTTCATTATACCTGATTACACATCCTTCTCTCTATAGGATGTCTTAAAACCTTATCTCAATACCAAATCTAAATGTTCTTGGTTTGCTGTAATAGTTTGGTCTTAAGGCATATCCCGGATCAACCCCTCCTTCGCCGTATCGATCATATGTATGGGTATAACCAGCCCTTCCTGTATCGTCATAAACATAGTTCTCATTTAATCTGTCGAGCAGATTGTAAATATTGAGAAATAGTGAATAGGTAAATCTTCTCAAGCGGAAGCGGTGATAAGCCTTAAGGTCAATGTTGTATTGTGCAGGCTTCATTGCGCTATTTTCATCTCCGATTCTAACACCACCAGCATCAGTCGGTGTATAAGGACGACCGCTTCCATAGCTGCCAACCAAGCTGATATTCCATTTGGTCGGGTCGCTTAAAATCAGGGCAACATTGAGGACGTGAGTTTGATTCCACGGCAATGGAATTACCTGATTTGGTCGTTTTATATCTACATTACCACTTTGAGATGCGTATACTGTAGTAGGAGAGGCATTATTTGCTTCTGCTACCTGATAGGTGTAATCAAAGGAACCTCCCCAAAAGTGAGAGAGCCGTTTTTCAAGCGAAAGTGTGACGCCTTTAACATATCCGTAATCACGATTCACATACTTAAAATAGATGTCAGTATCAACGGGCGGATTTGCAGATACCTTCTGGGTGGTTAATAGGTTTCTAATATCTTTCTGGAAAGCAGTAAAGTCAAAGGCAAAATCATCAGTTACCTGTTGTTTAAAACCAGCTTCGTATATTACAGTTTTCTGAGGCTTGAGGTCAGCATTACCCATAGTAGTTATATTATGCTGTGACCTTACTTCAAAATTTGGATTTGCGTAAAGATATCCAACGGTTGGCATCTGGAAGAAATGTCCATAAGAGAAATGGAATGCTCCTCTGTCTGAAATGGGAAAGGCAATCCCCAGACGGGGTGACAGTTGACCTTTTGGGGTAGCGAGTTTTGTCTCTGCGGGTGAGGGATTTAGGTTGCCCGGAGATATAACTCTTATGGATGTATCACTTACAGGCACATCACTTTTTGGATCAAAGTAATCATATCTTATCCCCGCATTTATGATAATCTGTGTGAGTTCAATCTTGTCCTGGATGTATGCTGCACCTTCAATAGGTTCTCTTATGTATTCATCCCAGTTGAGTGGGTGAGTGGGATTGTAAGGATTAGCGGGTTCTATCCACATTGAATAATAATACAGTTTGTGAGCCTTCCCTTCTATTCCTGCTTTTATTTGATTTTGTTTATTTATCTGCGATGTGACGTCAAATTTGGAGGTAATGGTAGAGGAATTTCTTTTAAACCATGAATGGGGACATCCACCACGGGTGTACCGCACACCTGAATAATAGCGATCGTCATAATGATAATTGGGGTCACCAGGGTCTTCGTAAAGATAATACTCATAATTATAAAATGAATATGAGCCACTGAATGTATAGAAGGTGTTTGTGCTGATAGCATGAGTTAAAGTGAAGATATCCTGACTGGAGTTTATAGATCTATTTAAAAGAGCATCGGGAACATAAGTATATGAATGAGAGTAAAGCTTGTGGTTTCTGTTACGCCAGAAATGTGACCATGTTACTTTAAGATTGGGAGTAATTTTAAGGCTTAATTTACCGTTAATAGACCTTTCTATAACGGGATTCATAGAGACGATTTTTCCATCTCCTGAATAGTAGTTTTGGATGGTTGTTGATGTATCAATAACAACAGTAGTATCATTTAAAAGGGTATCCAAGGTTATAGTAGTATCTATGGTTATAATTGTATCGGGCACCTCTGTGCCTGGAGGGGGAAATCCACCCGGATATGCTACTGTGTCAGATGTAAAATATATCCTTTTGCCTCTAATCCAGCCCTCTTCTTTAAAAAGTTTCCCTGCCAGGAAAAAGGTTAGCTTATCACCAAAGAGTGGTATTGGGCCACTCAGGCTGGCCTCAAAGTTAGAGATTCCCTTCACATTGAATTTTGTATCAAAGGGAGAGAAATTTGATAGGCTGAATGGAGTATATTTATCAATATCCCAGAATGTGTCTTTATGACTACTCAGGTAATCGCCTGCATAGGCAGATATAGTCCCGGATAATTTACTCCTACCTTCCTTGGTAACAATATTTACAACTCCTGACATTGCCTTACCATATTCAGCATTAAAGGCACCACTTATTACTTCCATTTGCTGAATAGCGTTATTCGGGACATAAGCTGCTATACCATGCGTAAATGGATTAACTACAGAAACACCATCTACTATATAGGCAGTCTCATCTGATCTGCCTCCCCTGATATGCATCTCTCCACCAGCTCCTGTACCAATTCCTGCCTTTTTAATTAAAATATCGTGGAATTCCTCGCTCGGTAGTCTTTCAATTACATCAGAGCTTATTCTTGCTGTGCCGGAGGTTACATCAAGTTCTATCATAGGTCTCTCTGCAACAACGACAACCTCACCGAGTTCAATTACAGTGGATTCTAATGTAAAGTTTACAGTTGTTGTAAGATCAATATTAACTTTTACATTGGTTATCGTTTTTGGTCTGTAACCCATCATAGTAACATTCAACTCGTAAACACCAGGAGGTACATTTATAATGAAGTAATAACCGTCGGCGTCAGTAGAGGCTCCCATAGTTGTTTCCACAACTCTCACATTGGCACCCGGTAAGGGTGCTCCTGTAGAGGCATCTATTACTCTGCCAGCAATCTTTCCGGAAGTCCCGGCAAATAGAAATACTGGAAGTAAAAGAAAAATTATAAGAAGAACCCCCTTTTTCATCTTATCCTCCTTTGTGATAGTTTAGATACTCGATATTCTTATCCGCTTATCCTATTAAGAGGTATTTTTTATACCTTAATTGTCCTATTCAGGAGATCTGTTGACAATTGACCTCCATAAGTGTTAATATCAAATGGGTGGTGG
>DAOUSS010000252.1 GCA_030627085.1 Candidatus Stahliibacteriota bacterium
ACACCGAAGGACACCGAAGTCACTGAATGTGTAGAAGTCCAAAGGAAAAGTGATGTTCTTACTCTAATAGATTTTTATCTACCTGTTGGTAGACAGGCTATTTCAGTGTTTTCGGTGATTTTCAGTGTTTAATGCATAATCTGGGATACACTCTTAATACTGCACCAGACTCCCATCAATCTTTGCCTTCTTGATAGCATAGCGAAATAGTAATATGGATGACGGGAGGAGGACTACCGAAAATATAAGGAGAGCGAATATACTTGGAAGAAGAGAAGAGAGGGGAGAATCTGTAAGAAGCGCTATCCTTATCCCCTCAAGCGAATGGGTAATAGGAAGAAGTCTCGCCAATTTCTGGAGAGCCGGGGGTAGGATGGATACAGGATAATATACACCGCCTAAAAGAAAAGAGACTGTGCTGAAAAGCCAGTTTATCGGATCTCCTCTCTTGAAGATGATGATAAAACCAGCGGACATTATACCAAGACTACTGAATGAGATGATGGTCAAAATGAGAATAAGCACCACAGGAAAGAAATGAGCAAGATTGATAGATATGCCAAGGAATATACCAAGAACCAGATAGATGATGATGTCTACAGAGGCCACAAGAAAATTAAAAAGGGATAGAGAGAATATGATTGTTGAAATTCTGGTTGGCGTGAGAAGCACTGCCTCCAGCGTCCCCATCATCTGCTCCCTTCTCAGGCTACCGGAAAGACCGGATAGACCCGTGGATAGATAGGTTGAGAAAGCCAGCCCGATAAGAACAAAAGGAAAGTATTCGCCACCGTATTGAGTGAGGTATTTTGATGCCCCCTCTCCGAAGAGCCTGGCGATAAAGAAGAATGTGAGTATCATAAAGAAGATGGAGAAGATATTGAGAAAGAAGGCGAACCTGTAAGAGGTCTCTATGAGAAAATCCCTTTTTATGAAGGCAAAAACTTTTCGCATAAGAGAATATACATTAACCACCTGTAGTATCAAATGAGCCCATGATTAAGATTGGCTCTCTTTCAGCTCTTTGACAATTTCAATATATTCTCGCACCAGCGAAGGACTTAACTTCGTGTAGAAACAGATTCTTTCAACGGATTCACCTTTTTGGTAAAGCTCATACACCCGTTCAAAATCATTCGTATACGCATCGACATTACTGGGATCGTGTCCAATTCGTCTCGCTATTTCCTGCACGAATAGTCCCTTTAGTTTCAATTCTATTGCCCGAATCTTGTGCGTATTAGTAGGACCCATGTCATGAATGGTTCCTCTATATGGTAATACATCATCAGGGTGTTTCTTGGCATATTCCTGAACTATCTCGGATACGGCTGAAGGTGAAAGTCCTAATAGAACTCCCACATCAGAAAGTGCAAGAACTCCTCCTTGTTTCTTCGCTTCCTTTAGGATTCTTACTGTTATTTCCGGATAGAGTTCTTTCATAGTTACTCTTTCCTCCGCCATTCGTTGTAAATCAGCCGATGATACCAGGGTAAGGATGACAGGAACAAGTTTTGAACGAAACATGGGTTTTCCGTATCCACATTTTTCGTGTACATCAACAGCCAACCAGAGAACTTGTCCTGGTAAGAGACAAACCTTTTTTGGCGAAAATGCATCAAGAATTTCTAAAAAACGCTTGATTAAAGCATCAGCTATGAGTCCCATGTTTTCAAAACCGAACTGTTCAAGGAGTTCACGCTTCAACACATTGTGAAGAGTCTTCTGCGAAAGGGGCCCGTAAACATCTTTATAATGTTGTCGGGTGTAGAAATTGCTCATTGAGACCCCCTTTTTTTTCCAAGCTCTCTACGCAGTTTGTATAGTTCAATGGTCCTTTTTAGGGGATCCTCATAAAGTGAGTCTTGTGCATACTTTTTGTAGAGTCCAGTATAAGAAAGAACAGTCTTCTTTGATAGTCCGGTTAATCTTATAATAGCACTTTCTTTGTAATTTGCCTCCAGCATGGTTGTGACTCTTATAAAGTCTCGAATATATCTCTCTACGCAAGAAAGGTCGTGATGAGTTTGCTTTGTAATTTTTGTCTCTGGATACCCAAGTAAAAACAACGAAATGATTCGTTCTTTATGTGAAATTCCCGGTCCCATGTCTGTATATGTGCCACGAAGCGGAAGAAATTCTCCTCTTTCTTCAAGAATCTTCTTGTAGCGCTTTGCAGTAGCTACACCAATATGGAGAATATTGCAAATGTCTTCAAGAGTCAAAAGTGCTCCCTGTGCGTGGGATTCTTTAGTTATTCGTTTCATAATTTCGAGGGTAAGTTCACGGGTTCCTTTTTTCTTTCTGACTTCAATATCTTTTGGAGACATTAAAGAAAGCCTAACAGGAACCATTTGACAATTTTTCAGATGTTTCGCTGGGGATTCTCCTATCTTGGTAGCATAATAGATAATTTGTCCCTCGGTGCGAGGTTTGTTGTCAAAGAGCGATTGAAGAAGAACTGAATCGTTACAAAGTGTTTCAACTGCTTTTGGTGGAAGCCTGTAATTTTTTGAAAGATGTGCAGATAGAAGACCTATAATGGTCTTTTCAGACTGTCTGTCAGCAAATGTTCTGGTTTTCATTGAGCCCCCTTTAGATTATGCCCAGAAAAGTTGACAAAAGTCATACAAGAAAAATTATATCATACTTCAGCAGAGAAGTCAATCTTTTTCTTCAGGGGCTCAAATGATACTATCACAGATG
>DAOUSS010000274.1 GCA_030627085.1 Candidatus Stahliibacteriota bacterium
GGAGTGCAGTAGCCCCTGGAGTGCAGTGGCTTGCCACTGCATGCATTACCAAGGTAATGCACTCCACTTTCACTTCAACTTGCTACTGTCTACTTAAATTTTGAACTTTTTTCAGACTTCATTTATAAAAACGCCAATAAGAGCGTTGATGAAAATGCATTTCAAGCCAAGGCATCAGCAAGCTGATGCACTCTAGTTATATTGTCTCCAATAATATCCAGAATTTCCTTGTTTTGTTGCTTTCAAACCTATAATCTTTTTCCTTCCGCATATCAATTTTCTTATCATTATCTAAATCAACAAGTGTAATTTTGTATCTTCCTGGAAGATTATGAAGATTCCATCTAAGAACACAGTCCCCTTCTACCTTATTTGTTCTTACAATAAAGCTCCACACTATTCTATCAGACCCTTCTCTTATATCATATGCATAATTACCCGCTTCATGTCCCCATTCAGGATGTGGGAAAAAGGAATATATGAAGGCAAAAGATGTGTCTGGGAGAGGCGGCTTTTCAATATCAAGGAAGTCAAATCCATCCATTGCCTCTGAAGAAACTCCCACGAAGTTCTCTCTATCTTCTATCTCTCCAGCCCTGCAGATAAGCTGAACATACCACCCATCTCTCTTCGCAGTGGCAAGCCACTGCACTCCTCTCTTCCTTCCTCTCTCTTCTCTCTTCTCATAGGGGATAGGGGGTATCTTCAGGGTATGAGCATAGTAGCCCCATGATTTTGCAGCCTTTATAAAGTATCCCTGCCAGGGCAAAAGCCTATCCGTTAGTTTATAACCCCCATCCGTGAATTCCCAGAGCCATGGTTCCATCCACCTATTCTTCTGTGCAGTGGAAAGTTCGCATTCCCTTGAGAACACTGCCCAGTCTACCCACTCACAATATGCAGACCTAAAGTCCACAGGAAAGTCAAACGGATTACCTATCATATTCCAGCCTTTCTGGAGGTCAATGGTGTATGGCATATTTGATGGTGGAGGTACACCCTTTATCTCCAGTTTAACGAGGGTGTCAGCCAAATAGCCCTTACCAGGCAATAAACTCTTCACCTCTTCGAGACTGTCACCCTTCCATGTCTTAAGCTTGAGGGATTCTACCTCTGTTGAGTCCAGATAGAAGGGGATAGAGAATATTCCACTAAAGGGTTTAATAAACCTCTTCTTCATCAGAATGCTCACGGATGGATTTAGAACAGGAGTAACCTCTATCCTTTCCTCTTTGGTTTCGCAACCCTCTTTTGATGCCCTGAAGATGTATTTTCCCGGCTCGAGGTTATAGTCAAAGGTTCCAT
This sequence comes from Candidatus Stahliibacteriota bacterium, assembly GCA_030627085.1. Taxonomy (GTDB): domain Bacteria; phylum Hydrothermota; class UBA3073; order UBA3073; family UBA3073; genus UBA3073. The sequence continues at coordinate 1,306 of DAOUSS010000274.1, forward strand.
TTTCATCGGTTGCTATGACACCCACGAGCTTATTGGTCTCCGTGAGAATCTCAATTTCTGCATTTTCTATTGGTTCATACCAGTAGGAAGATGTGACAATCCCCTTGCCCTGTATTCTCAAAGGAGCAACGAATGGATTACCGAACAGTGTTATGCTGACAATAAGAGTTGTTGGCTCTTCCTTTGTCCATATCTTATGAATTTGGTCTCTGTTGTATGCCTCCTTTTTGTACTCGAGATAACTCTTCCCCATAGTCATTCCTTCCTTAAATCCAGTATAGATATATTCATGGTCACCCGTTCCCATAGGTCTTGTTACTGCAAGCACACATTGTGACATAGAGTTACCAAAGAGATAAGCAGCTGGAAGGGAATACTCATTACCTACTTCTATAAAGTTACCAGCAGAGCATCCCCAGATGAACACCATAAGTCCACCTTGCGGGAGTTCTCTTAGTCTCCAGGAGTATATGTTCCTGTCGGGGTCTTTATTCGCCTGATGGAAGAGACTTGAGGCATGGGTGAATATCTCCACAACCTCATAGCCTTTGCGCAGTCTCTTGAGATAATCCTCTCCAGGTGTATAAAGCCATCTCGAGCCAATAGTCTCTACATTCTCATTTCCATAGAATGACGCAAGTACCTTACCCGTTATGAGTGCAGAACCTCCAAAGTCATTGTCACACCAGACCAGTGCTCTGTGCGGAGGGATAAGTCTTTCCGAATAATACTTGTGACATTTGTTGAAGAATGTCTTCAAACTCTTTATCTTGTCTCTGGGCGGTCTCATCCACGAAACCCAGATTTGTGGTTCACCTTTTTCACCCCAGAAATGGTGATCAAGATACCCATCACCAGTCGAATCTACAAAGGTACCCTCCAGATCCTCATAATAAAGAGAGACGGGAAACTTACCGTAAGATGCCTTAAACATTGGTGTCGGTATATCACCGACAAGCACTGCGCCCGTTATCGAATCCTCGGCATAGCAGATTTTTAAGAATCTACGTACCTCCCCAGGTTCTCTCCACTCACCATAATGGATCCTTAGACGCACAGGAAACTGGGATTCCACATCGGTTTTATATTCTCTCA